>CAJCIF010000165.1 GCA_903970355.1 Actinomycetota bacterium | reverse complement strand
GAAAGAGCTTCCGCACTCGGAAGTGAACCATCGCGGCAACAGCCACTCCGCTTCGGTGTGTAAGCACACTGTTGAAATTGAGCCGGCTTCGCGCCTAGCCAAAATTTATAAAAATCGCACAGTGGACGTTCCCACCAGGCACCATCAGGCTGTCAAGAATGTTGGGCGCGGTCTAGTTGCGGTTGCCCGAGCGGAAGATGGAGTTGTTGAGGCTGTAGAATCACCTAATCATCGATTTCTCATGGGCGTACAATGGCACCCGGAAAGAGATTTCGAAGGAAATGAGCCGCTGTTTCGGGAATTTGTGTCTCAATCAGCCGCCTTCAGCAAAGCCATTTAATTGATTTTGGACGCATGGGTACGGTTTTTATATGAGACGACATATTCTTGTCACGGGAGCCGCCGGATTTATTGGTAGCCATCTCGTTGATCGTTTGCTAGCCACTGGCGACAAGGTGACGGCAATTGACAACTTGAATAGCTTCTACGACCCAACTCTCAAACGGGAAAACATTCACGCTCATTTAGCGAACAAGAACTACAAACTTTTAGAAGGGGACATTCGTGACCCTATTGCGGTTGCGCAAGCTTTCGCATTCGGACCTTTCGATGCCGTAGTACATCTGGCTGCTATGGCGGGTGTGCGACCGTCCCTGGAAAATCCAGGGTTATACATGGATGTGAACATAAACGGAACGCAACGGCTCCTGGATTGTGTCTGCAAGGAACCGGAAACTCGATTTGTTTTTGGATCTTCCAGTTCTGTGTATGGCAAACGTTCTACAGAAGAATTTTTGGAAACCGATCGCGTCGATCAACCGCTGTCACCATATGCGGCATCAAAAGCTTCAGCGGAAATGGCTTGTTACGCCGCGCATCACTCTTACAATTTGCCGGTAGTAGCCCTGCGATTCTTCACTGTGTATGGACCACGCCAACGTCCGGATCTCGCCATTCATAAATTCTGCAAACGCATCGCAGCCGGCGAACCAATTGATGTATACGGAGACGGCAGCAGTAAGCGCGATTACACTTTCATCAATGACATTATCGACGGAATTGAATCGGCAATTTCATATGATTGTTCCGGCTTCAACATCATCAATCTCGGCCGCTCAGAACCCGTCATTTTGCTGGATATGATCAAAACGATTGAAAAATATTTGAAAAAAACAGCCAAACTAAACTTCAAAGACCCGCAACTCGGCGACGTTCCTTTCACTTTTGCCAACATCGAAAAAGCCCGCAAATTACTCGGATACAAGCCCTCTACCTCTCTTGACCAGGGCATCCGCGCCTTCGCTGAATGGTATTTGAACCAGCCGTTGCGTTTAAAAGCATAGTGCAAATATCCATTTACTCGTCGATCTAGTAGATTTCTTGTTTTTTTGAGAACGCAAAAGGGAGCGATGGTTTGCCCCCTTTTTCATTCTTTTTTAGTTGCTATTGCCAGAGCACCATCAAATCTCCTATTTTCACTTCCCTGGCATCAACGACCAGCAGGTTGCCCGGATGCTGCGGCAATGTCTGTACTTTGTCGCAGCTCCTCACAATTGTGAGGTCTCCTACAGTTACCGAGTCGATACCCGGACAGTCGCGGATCACGAGGCTAGTCAACGATTTTGAAAACTTAAGCCCGCCCACGAGAATGGTAAAAAAGCTAATGGTAAATGCGGTTAGCGCATCTGAAAACTCCGGCAACTCCAGGATCCATTCACCGCCAATCATGGTAAAGCTGGTCAATCCCTTCATAGATTTGGGCAGTTTGCGAAGCCCCGGACAGTTGTTGATCACAATGCTCCTCACCGGCTCCGGCAGGTCCGGTACCTCGGTAACTCTGTAGTTGTTACTAAGCACTATCTCTGGCAGCTTTTTATCCTCAACGTGCCGCCAATATCCCTCAACATCAAATACTTCTAGACCTATTCTTTCGTTTCCTATTAACCCCACTTTGCTCTCCTTAATGCTGGTATGTTTTGTGACCTGCAGCAGCGGTCGAGATTGTCTTAGCTTGCCACCATGGGTGCTACCACCGTCACAGCTAGAAACTGTGCTGAGGCTATGCCTCAAATGACGGGTGTGCGATTTCTGGGTGCTGGCCTTCTTGTACGAGTTGGTGGAAAAACTGAGACTATTGCAAGCGTAACGTCTGCAATTGCTCGTTTTCAAGCAGTTCTGAATAGATATATTTGCTAAATGACGTGCGCTCGTTAATGCCAGCTGAGCACTGATCCACGCGGTACTCGAATTTTTCGATGAATTGGTGCGTGACTAAAGTAATGGTGCGCTGCAGTTTATGCCGTTATTTGGCAGCGGGTGCGGGAGCTGGCGCAGGGGCGGGAGCAGGAGCCGGAGCGGAAGATTTCACCGGAGCATAATGATCCTCGTGCCAGTCGCCGGTAAGCACTGTGTAATTGATGCACGTTTGACTCGGATTCACCGAGTTAATGTTGAACGTATATTTGTTTGCGCCATTCTCGAGATAGTAAAACTCAGCACCAGGGTGGTCGTCCTTCGTATCGTGTGATAGATGCCATGTTGCCCACGGTCCTGTAGTCAAGGCAAGGACATACCAATCATTGACCTTTCTAAAATCGTCGGTAGTGCAAAAAGAGCACTGATCGACTCCTTTTACATCTGGAAAAGCGATCGTGCTGACCTCTGGATATATCGGCAAATTATTATGCGCGGTGCACCATGCAACCAAATTTTCATGGGTACCAGGTTGCCTTGTCTTGATCTCGGTCATCGAAGAACAGCCGGTTTGTACCAAAGTCAACGCTAAGAGAATCGAGATAAGCGCCTTTCGCAAGATAAACCCCCCATTTAGACTTTAAGAACAACCACGCAAAAGTACCAAATAATCTAGACTATATTTCTATTTTTTCAAAGCCTTATGTTGCCGGATGATAGATATAGTTGCAATGCGGATTTCCAGGCGTGGTTTTTTAAAAGGTGCAGGGGCAACGCTGGCCTGTTCTATTGTTGATTTAAAAGCACTTTGCAAGGACACTAACTTATCTAAACCAATTTCGGATTTAGAGCGTCCCAAAATAAAGGGCCGTATCCTCTTTCCGGGAGATGCTGACTACAACGAAGAGCGCAAAAATTATAATGCTCGCTTCGATTTGTCACCAGCTTCAATACTATTCTGCAATAGTGACAATGACGTGATCGAGGCAGTGAAATGGGCGCGGCGAAATAAAGTTCCTATATCTATCCGAAGCGGTGGTCATAGTTATGAAGCTTTTTCACTCATAGATAAAGGCACTGTTATAGACGTTGGCGACATGACGGCTGTAACTTTAAATGCAAAAAAAACTATTGCCAAAGTTCAACCTGGCATCACACTCATGCCCTTATGCGAAACTCTTTGGAAAGATCAGCGTGTGATACCGGTGGGCTCGTGTGCAACAGTAGGAATAGCGGGAGCGACACTGGGCGGTGGATACGGACTGCTGGCTCGTTCTATGGGACTTACTTGCGACAATCTCATTGGCGTGAAAATGGTCGATTGCCATGGCAACATTGTTGTTGCAGATGAGCACCAAAATAGCGATCTGCTCTGGGCCTGCCGCGGGGGCGGAGGAGGCAACTTCGGAATCGTCACTGAATTTACTTTTCACCTGCATCCAATCGAAAACGTCTCGATCGTACGCTTGAGGTGGAAGTGGGAGGAAGCTGCAGATGTAATGCGAGCATGGCAAGATTGGGCATGCCAGGTCGATGACAAAATGACGAGTATTTTGACGGTATCTTCTAAAAAGGCCGGCGCGCTACTTGGTCTTGCAATGTATTTAGGATCTCCTGCAAAAGCCCAAAGCCTCCTGAATCCTATTCTAGACAAGGTCAAACCGAAAAAATTCTCTGTTGTTTCAATGCCTTTCATCAAGGCGCAAAGAGAATTTTCAGGTCTGCCAACAAAGCATGCAAAAAATGATCAGTCTAAAGATCTTACGGAGCCTGTGCACGCACGATTGCATTCTCGATTTAAGAGCACTTCAGATTATGTCCGCGCCAATTTGGATGACGCTGCTATAAAGGTCATAATCGATGCCCTTTCTGAAGTCCCATCCGACAGCAGCTGCGTTCAATTCGACAGCTATGGCGGAGCAATAAATAGAATTCCAGTAAAGGACACTGCGTTTTGCCATCGCGCTGATACAAAGTACTGTTTGCACTACCAAATAAGCTGGGCTCAAGCGGCGAACGATATTAAAAACGTCAACTGGATTAATGATTTTCGCAAGGCTATGCAACCACACGTTTCAGGATACGCGTATCAAAACTACTGCGATCGCGACATAAGCAATTGGGGACATGCGTACTACGGAGATAATGTGGGACGGCTGAATTCAATAAAACGCAAATACGATCCCGATAACTTTTTCCGCTTCCCTCAAAGCATTGTCGGTTAAGTAAAACGAATGGCCAAGCAAGAAGTTGCGCTAGCGCAAGAACAACTAGAAAAGATCTTTGAAGATTATGAGGCCAGCTTTGTTTTATTTGACACGAAAACGCTTTCGTATGTGCGCTATAACCCTCAGCTTTGCAGCACACAATTGTCGCCAATGTCGACCTTCAAAATTTTCAATGCCCTGGTGGGTCTGGAAACGGGTGTCCTGGAAAACGAAAACCATCCAATGGCTTGGGATGGCACCAAATACGACATCAGCAGTTGGAACGCTGATCAGACTTTGCAATCAGCAATGTCAAATTCCGTAGTCTGGTATTTTCAGCGTCTTGCATCGGCCATAGGAGAAGACCGCATGAAGGGATTCATCCAGAAAGTGCATTATGGTAATGAAGATATTTCCGGAGGTATTACCAAATTTTGGTTGGGAAGCTCACTCAAAATTTCTGCAGACGAACAAGTGACTTTCCTGAACCAACTGATCGACGATCAGCTTCCGTTTTCGAAGCGTTCTATGGCCATTGTGCGCAATTTGATTAAGCTCGATCGAATTCCAGAAGGCGCGCTCCACGGTAAAACCGGGTCCGATTGGGTGAATGGCAAATGGATCTTGGGCTGGTTTGTTGGTTACCTTGCACAACCAGAGAGAACATATATTTTTGCCACGAACATTCAGGCACCCGATGGTGCCTGGGGCAAAACAGCGAGTGAATTGACCATGAAAATACTCACATTGCTCTAGCTAGGTTTATGTTCTCCTAAGCTTTGATCTAGCCAACCATGCTGAATTATTGGTTAAAACTTGTAAAGAGTTGTCTACGAATAGCTAATATAGTGGTGTCAACGGTCTGACACTAAGTTTCAAATTTACTCTTCTGGAGGCGAGCGCCGCAACGAGTGTTGCGAGCGTTTTGTTTTAGTAATGCTTATTCTCAGCGATGATGCCGAAAGCTCAAATTATCCGGTTATCAACTACTTCTTGATCGGATTAAACACCATAATTTTTTGTTGGACACTTCAGCAATGTGCATCGGGTGGTCCAGAACATTTTTACTCGCAATATGGATCGATTCCGGCTCGATTAGTTGCGCAGCACGACCTACCTCAGTACATCACTGTGCTTTCTGCCATGTTCGTGCATGCCGGATTGCTTCACTTCGTTGGAAATATGTGGGCACTCTACCTGTTCGGAGACAACGTTGAAGACCGTCTCGGGCATTTTACTTATCTCGTTTTTTACTTGAGTTGCGGTATCTTCGCCGAAGTGGCATACATTTACTTTAACCAATCCTCCGTCATGCCAAGCGTGGGCGCCAGTGGTGCAATTGCAGGCGTTATGGCTGCCTATTTGTTTTTCTTTCCGGAAGCTAAATGCAAAGTGTGGTGGGGAGACAATTGTTTTTGGCTAGCCTTTAGAACTTACATGGTTCCATCCTTGCTCGTCATTGCTGGTTGGTTCGTTATCCAGGTACTTTTTGCATCAGTTGTGAGCAAGTTTGGTATCACCGGAGGCATCGCGTATCACGCCCACGTTGGTGGCTTTATATGCGGACTAGTTATTGCGCTTCTTTTCTCCGGACTCCAGGGCATATTTGGAAAAAATCCGGACGCTGCTGCATACGCGGATAACGGCGGCAAATTCGGTTTAGCTGGAGCTTGTTTATCGCTAATTGCTGTCGGAGTGGTAGCATTTTATCCAGCCTTTCACACCGAACCGGCACTAGCCTCTTCGACCATAAAAACAGAACAATCAAAAGCAAAGAAACCGGCAGTTCCTGGTCCGGCTACCAGAGTTTCGCTTCGTTACTCCGTCCCTCTTGGCCGCTCGGGCGACTTTAGAACCGCCTCACCAGCCCATACAGTGCACCACACGCATAAACGACACCAGTAAGTTTGGAAAAAAACTTGAGCCCATCACTACGACCACTCGATAAATTAGTCGTTGATGTGCTGGTCGACAATGCCAGCGGCAACTACTCTTCGAAGCCGGATAACGTTTCATCCGAATTTTCCAACGTCGTCAAAGCCGGCGCGCACGAAATTTCCGGACCAAATTTATGCTGCGCACAACTTGGGCTTTCGCTGATGTTAACCGGTTATGCCGGAGGGGTTCGGCATAAGCTCCTCTTCGATGCCGGGCCCGAAGGCGCGATATTTGTTCGTAATTGCAGGAATCTCGGTGTTGCCCTCGATGATGTCGAAACGGTTGCGATATCACACGGTCATTGGGATCACATGGGAGCCTTGCCCGAAGCGATCACTGAGATAACCCAAAACGGCAAGCGCAAGGTGCCTTGCTATGTGAATCCCGGAATGTTTCTGGAGCGCGGAGCCCAACTTAAAGACGGCAGAATCATACCCTTCCAGATAGTTTCTTCCCCTAAAGACCTTGCCAGTTTTGGTGCTGAAGTCGTGAATGACATTGAAGGGCGAACTCTCCTGGATAACTTCTTCTATTTGAGTGAAGAAATTCCGCGCGTGACGAGTTTTGAGAAAGGAAGAGTAGATCATATGTGCAGAGAGGGTCCAGAAACTCCCTGGCGTTCCGATCCACTCATCATGGACGAACGCTACGTGGCGGCCGATTTGGATGGCAAGGGACTGATTGTATTCAGTGCTTGCTCTCATGCTGGAATAATCAACGTGCTCAAACACATGGAATCAACTTTACCCGGCGAACCTGTATTTGGAGTTTTTGGTGGCCTCCACCTGGTTGGTTCGTTGGAAAAAATCATTCCCGATACGATCGAACACCTCAAGGAATTCGCGCCAAAGCAAATCATGCCGGCACATTGCACAGGTTGGCGAGCGCTATGCGCACTCGTCAACGCCTTTGGTGAAGGCATAGTAGTACCTTCAGCGGTTGGCAATCGATATACTTTTTGATTCCGTTATGGAACGGTTACGACAATCTTTCCAAATTGTTGATTCGCTTCAAGGTATTTATGAGCTTCTACAATTTTATCGAACGGAAAAGTCTTTGCGATAACTGGTTTGAGCGTGCCCTTCTTCAAGCCACTCGTTACGAATTCAACTGCTTCTTTCAATTTGGCAGGATCGCCACTAGTTGTGGTGATTATTGCGCCTGTGATGATGGGCTGCTTACCTATGACTTCCAATGGCGAAATCACGGTGGGCTCTGTACTTAGAGCACCATAAAGAATAACTCTTGCTTTCGGAGCTGATGCAGCGAGCAACTTTACAAAAGTGCTGCCACCAACCGGATCATAAACAACAGTTGCGCCTTTCCCGTTTGTGATGCGCTTTACTTCCGCAACGAGATCTTGCTCTTCAGTTGCTATCACATGAGCTGCGCCTGCCTGCTTCAATTGTTCGGCCTTAGCGCTAGAGCGAGTTAGGGCAACGGATTTAGCACCGACAGCGTTTGTAATTTGTATGGCGGCAATCCCTACGCTGCTAGAGGCAGCCGGTATAAGGACCGTGTCTGACGCGTTAAGTTTTGCTGTACCGATCAATGCATCATATGCGGTGACATACATCATCCAGATCGATGCTGCTTCTTCGAAAGTAAGATTGTTTGGATGTTTGACTACACAATACGTTGGTGCCAAAACGAGTTCACCATACATTGCGTACTTGTTCATAGAAAAAGCAGGCACGGTGCTTACAACATCACCGACTTTGAATTCCGTAACGCCGGATCCTACCGACTCCACAATACCAGCCGCTTCATAGCCAAGCCGAGCCGGTAGTTCGGGATTCTCAAGATAAGTCCCAGCTCTGAACATAGCTTCCGCTCGATTCAGACCGAGAGCTTTTACTTGTATTCTGACCTCATTCGCGCCAGGGGATGGTATCTCTTTTGATACTATTTTCAGCACTTCCGGTTTGCCGATTTCTGTGAATTCGACTACACGTGACATGGCAGCTACCTCATTGAGAACCTAGAACAGAATGAGTTTAGTCCGCTTAAGAACAGAACCCCCTGTCCTTCACGATTAATTCGCCTTAGATGGTGACAACCAACGGCTAAAGCTTTTCAGCTAGCGCCTTCCTGACGACAGGATGAGCAAATTCAATGTTTAATGTTCGCATGTGGGTTTGAAGCCCTGCGTCCTGAATTGGTATCAAGTGAGCATCTGCCCCCGATTCATTATGATGCGAATGCCAGTAAAATGGAGGCGTGACGAATGCAGAATATGGCTTCCAATCTTGCCGTACTGGGTTTATCAAATTACCTTCGGCATCCTTATGCCGTGAAATCATGGTGTAACAACCCGGTTTGCAATCAAGAATCAAATCCAGCGCTACGGAGGTATGTCTATGCGGTGGTTGCACGGCATCCTTCGGTAAAAGACCAAACATTGCCCAGAGAGTGTGCGTCACCGTCATTGTTTGTGGAAAATTTTTGTTGGCGAGCAAAATCGAATTACGATTGCGATCCTTACTGGCAGGATCTGCGGCTGCCCGTTCCAATTCGCGTTTGCATTCTTCAGCTTTGTAGAGCGTTGGCGAAAATCTTTCGTCCGTCGCTGTTGCACCCAAATATTTCAGCAAGGGCTCGTCATTTATCCAGTACAGAGCAGCATCGGTCTCAGCAGAATGGACCATTACCGTACCACCGGGCACTACCATAAAATCGCCTTCACTCCAGGCAATTGATAGATCGCCGCGCTCCGTTTTTCCGCTGCCTCGAATTACATAAAAAAGCTGAGAAGTGGCATTTACCGAAGTTATAATTTCCTTGCCGGCCTCTATGCGTACAAATGCAGCGCTCAAATTTGGGCTTGTAATAGGACCTTCGCTCACCAGCTTTTCAGCTAAATCAAATTGAATAATTCTGGTTGGTCCACTTTCGTGCAGGTGGCTCAACAGCTCTGCATATGGCTCTTGTGTAATGGCGCCCCGGCCCAATGGATCAGCGGCCTGAGTGTATTCATAAAATTGGACATCTTTTTGTAAATCTATTTCAGTCATGTCAATAGTTTACCTCATTTACACACGGGCCTCGCACGCTTTCAGAGATCGGAA
>CAJCIF010000164.1 GCA_903970355.1 Actinomycetota bacterium | reverse complement strand
CACTTTCTTCTCAACCATCTGATACCCGTTTGATACCACAAGAAGTGTTTCGTTTGGAACGGCGGCTGTTAGCTGTTTTTCTTAATCGTATTTTTGCTTTAAACGGATTTGCTCACACTACTGCTCACGGTGGGGCTGTCGTATTTTGCTCTACCAACAAAAAATTGTCACAGCAAATCCAACACCTTTTGCTCCGTTTCGGCATTATAGCCAAACTCTCTACAGTCGGCTCAGCGAGCCGCAATAAAGCCACAAAAGAAGAATTTTGGATTGAGATAATCGATTATCTTTCCCTTGAAAATTTCTGCGAGCAAATTGGCATTTTTGGACAGGAAGAAAACGTCACAGCGGTTCGAGAAATGGTGGCTCGCAAGCACCACCGCCTTCATGAGTTTCGCACCCTGCCGGGACACGACTCAAGAACGGCATCCTTCCCGCCTGTTGATATATGGAGAGAACTTGAGCTAATCAAAGGGAACAGCAGTTGGGATAGTCTCGCTCAGCGAGCAGCAAACATCACTTCTTCCAACACGCTCGCTTTTCCACGAACAGTTACACCGCAACGCCGAACGAAAAAATCCGTCAACGAAAATCTTCCACCAACAAGAGGACATATCTACTGGGACAAAATCGTCTCAATTGAATCAGTAGGTATGAAGCAGGTTTATGACCTCACTATTCCGGAAACTCATAACTTCATTGCCAATGACATTTGCGTTCATAACACTGCATTTTGTTTGAATATTGCCCAACACGTTGCCGTAGAGCACAGAATTCCAGTGGCAGTATTCAGTCTGGAAATGTCCAAAGAGCAGTTGGTGCAAAGAATGCTCTGTTCGGAAGCATCGATTGATGCCAATCGCCTGCGCACCGGTCACCTCCACACAAATGATTGGACGCATCTGGCTATGGCAATGGGACGGTTAGGTGAAGCACCCATCTTTATAGATGATTCGGCCCTCTTAAATGTCCTTGAAATTAGAGCCAAAGCTCGAAGGCTAAAGGCTGAAATGAAGGGGCTCGGGCTCATCATCATAGACTACATACAGTTATTGCAAGGGCGCAAAGTAACTGATAATCGTGTTCAAGAAGTATCAGAAATTTCTCGCAGTTTAAAAACACTAGCCCGAGAAATAAATGTGCCGGTTGTAGCTCTTTCCCAGCTTTCGCGGGCCGTGGAAGCGCGTCAGAACAAACGTCCGATGCTTTCGGATTTGCGAGAAAGCGGCTCCATTGAACAAGATGCGGACGTGTGTATGTTCATTTATCGTGATGACTATTACAACCCGGAAAGCGATCGTCGCGGCGAAGCCGAAATCATCATTGCCAAACAGAGAAATGGTCCTACCGGCACGGTCGATTTGCTTTATCAATCAAGCATCACCCGTTTCCTCAATAAAGTGCACAACCAATACTCAGGATAAAGATATCCATCTATGCCAAATTTATCTAAAGAACTGAATCTAGAAGAACTGTGGACGGATGTCGATGCCTATACAAATGATTTATTGATACCTCCGGATGCAAGCTTGGCCGGAGCGCTTGAAACAAGCACAAAAGCTGGATTGCGAGCCATAAATGTCGCGCCGAATCAAGGCAAGCTGTTGCTGATACTGGCTCGAACTTGCAATGCTAAGAAGATTTTGGAGATTGGTACTCTCGGTGGTTACAGCACAATTTGGCTTGCTCGTGCCTTACCCGAAGGTGGCAAGTTAATTACACTCGAATTGGATCCAACATGCGCCGAGATTGCAACTTCTAATATCGCTAAAGCAGGCTTGTCGAATCGGGTCGAATTGAGGCTTGGCAAAGCCCTGGAAAGCCTTCCAAAATTAGAAGCAGAAGGACAGGGTCCCTTCGATCTTATTTTTATTGACGCAAACAAAGAAGACAATCGCGAATATTTTGAGTGGGCGCTCAAACTGTCTCATCCTGGTAGCTTGATTGTTGTAGACAATGTTGTTCGCAAAGGCGCCATCATCGACAGTCAAAGCGAGGATCCTGATGTTATCGGAACGCGGCGCCTCTTCGAAAGAATGTCCACTGAAAAGAGGGTTGATGCCACCGTTCTCCAAACGGTAGGGCTCAAAGGCTACGATGGCCTGGCCTTTGCCTTCGTGCGTGAATAACTAGAGGGCAAAAAGGTAATCCTCCATACACGTGGTTTACCTCTTTACTTCATTTCCGATTCCTTTAAAATCAACATCACATCCAATGGCTGAGAATGTTGTGAATTAACACGACGTTAGGTCAGAAGAATTATCCGGTCCAAAGCAGCAAAACCGTGACTACGGCATAGTCATGGTGCTCTGGAACGGGGATAAAATCGTGAGTTCAGAAGCATTCATCCTAATGGCGCTGGCGTGCTGGGGATTCTGGGGAATTTTTGAAAAGAAGGCGCTTGGCTTTGCGAATTGCAAGGAAGTGCTAATTGCGCTTTATCTGCTCAATACCATTCAGATTCCCATTATTGCCGGCATTTTGAATACAACAAAACCGCATTGGCACTTAACTTCTGAGAGCCTTTTTTGGTCTGGCTTAGCATCACTTACATACGCCATAGCGATGCTTGCCTATCTGCGTGCCCTCAGTAAAACTGATGCTAGTTATGTACTTGGCACCACTGCTTGTTATCCTGTTATTTCACTTCTTCTTGCGACACCGTGTCTAGGAGAACATTTTTCTCTACTTCGCTTTTCCGGCAGCTTGCTCGTTGCTCTTGGAATATTTGCTATCGGTTTACCAAACGGTAAGAAAGAGCCCCAGAAGCCACTTTCAAATGAAGTGAAAATTTGCGTTTTCATAGCGGCCTTCGCCTGGGGACTCTGGGGAATAATCGACAAGAAAGCGCTATCAATTGCTGATCCTCTCGAAATTACGATGGGCAAATATTTGTGGGATGCGATCTTTTTGATCTTCATCGTTCAGATGTTCCGTCGCAATGGCGACAAGATCAATTTGAGAAAAAGCGGTATGTGGAAATACTGTGCGTTATCTGCTGTTTGTCTTGCTTTTGGTGGATTCTCCTATCTCTCTGCCATGAAATTGTTGCCCGCTTCTTATGTGATTTCGATCACGTCTTGCTATCCAGTTATCATGTATGTACTGGCAGTTAGATTCTTGAAAGAAAGTTTCAGCGTGGCACGATTTGCCGGAATTGCACTGGTTGTCTTAGGCGGCGCACTCGTTCACTTTACGCACTTGCTCGGGTAATAAAACGGG
>CAJCIF010000163.1 GCA_903970355.1 Actinomycetota bacterium | reverse complement strand
GAGCATCAACTTCGTAACATGCCATGACGGATTCACGCTCAATGATTTGGTCTCATACAATCAAAAACACAATGAAGCAAATCTCGAAGATTCACGAGATGGTGCAAACGAAAACATAAGCTGGAACTGTGGCATGGAAGGACCTACTGCTGATGCTGCAGTAGAAAAATTGCGTTTACGGCAGATCAAGAATCTAATTACTATATTGATGCTTTCTCAAGGCACACCCATGCTGACAATGGGTGATGAAGTGCGCAGAACGCAACACGGCAACAACAACGCGTATGGACATGACAGTGAGCTCAGTTGGTTTGACTGGACACTTGTTGATGAACATAAAGATCTGCTTCGGTTTGTCCAAAAGGTGGTGCGCTATTCTGAATCGCTTGCATTGTTTAGCACGCACACCGTAATTTCAGTTGCATCAAATAATGGTGATGCAACGGTATTTTGGCATGGCACAAAATTGAATCAACCCGACTGGGGCGAAAAATCCCACACTCTAGCTTTTACATTGCAGCATCCTCGCGGGCGTGAGCGCATGCACTTTATGCTCAGCTCCTTTTGGGAGCCTTTGAAATTTGATTTGCCGCCAAATGAAATGGGCCATCGCTGGCATGTGCTGATAGACACTTCCTGCGAATCACCAAACGACATTTACGATATTGCCGATGCGCCAATGGTGACAAAGAAGTCTTACGAAGTAACAGCCCGAACCGTAGTTGTTGTATTGGAGAAACCAACCGGCGAGCCACTTCCCCAGGATGAAGAAGAAGAGCTAGAAGTTTATGACGCGAAGTGGTTCTTGTAGGTTTTGGAAACTACTTCGGTTCCGGAATGCAATCATGCATTTAAGCTCACTCAATATTGCCTTTTTGTTTCTCGCTTTGGCTATGTATGTCCAGCCATTGGTTGCCCATGCCGAGAAGAAGGCAGCAACTCCAGCAGTTGAAACGAATCCCCGTCTACTTATTCAAAAATACACCAAGGATATTAAGGCTAACCCGAATGATTTTGCCGCATACTTTCGACGCGGCAAAGTCTATATGAAGATGAACGATATTTCCAATGCAATAGCCGACATGAAATCCAGCCTGAAAGCCAACCCTTATCGAGACACGATGCGAATCGGAATGGTTAAGATGGATCCAGATCTAAACGCGGGCAGAGTGGCAGCGGTATGGACGCACCAGTGGCTTGGTTATTTATATTGTTCGAAACATGATTACATAAATGGTGTTGCAGAATTGGACAAAGCAATTGCCATGCGACCAGCATATGCAAAAAACTATTCCAATCGCTCAATGGCTTATAGAGCGCTTGGTAGAGATGTTGATGCAAAAGCGGACGAAGTGAAATTCCATGATCTACAGAAGCATCCCTTGCATGATGATTGTGTAACAACTAACAGTGATCCGGAAGGACTGAAGGAATTACTCGACGTGTTCTAGCGTTCGGAAGCGCTTTTGCTGCACAGTGCAGGTGCCAAGAATAAGTCACAAACATCAGTTACTATCCAACCCTCTCCAACCTGCATTCCATCTTCAATTTCATCAAAGCTTGTCGCTTGTAAAACGGACCCACTTCATTGTTGGTCCTGCGAAAGCTTTTCCTGGAGGAACTTTTAAATGACCACAAACTTTGAACATCATGATCCCCCGATTGCCGTAAGCGATACTACTCATCTCCCACAGGTTGGTCAGATACTGTCCAATGAGGGCAACGGCGGCGGTCATGCTGGTAAAGCAGCTCAACAAGGTGATGGTATTCCGCAGAGTCAAGGCGGAAAAGACCATCACGATCCTTGCAATGTAGGGAAACAATTAGGTGCTGTTGCAGCAGGTAGATCCGGTAATGCGGATGCCAATCAATCGCTAGATGTCACTCGAATTAAGGGTGATCTAGAATTGGCCGCTTCTGGTAATCAGAGTGCTCTTGCGAGAGCAGAAAAGGAAGTACGCGAACTTTCACCGGAAAAATTGCATAAGCTCATAAATGCTCTCAACACTTATTACGGTCCGTATAAGTACGGGATGCCGCATATTGCTGTAAAAACCGATGTTTATGGCAATGTTCTCGAGCTTGACTTTGTGCCAGCCAAGGCAGCTACTCAGCATGAAGTCGATATCCATACTACAAAAGAACAGCAAAACGAATGTACTTTCAATACTAAAAAGCCTGTTCATACAGACCATACACTTACATAGCAATTACATCTTCGAGCTTTGAAAGCGTGGTTGCGATGCAGCTGCGCTTTCTCTTTTGGAACCAAGTAAGCACCATTGGTAATGGCACAAATCGAGAGCTTAATGAGATCGAAAAAATTTTTGGAATGAGTGATGTTGCCAATTATTTGTCACAAACATCCGCTAGTATGCAGCACAGTAAAGCACCACTCGAACTGACGAGACCAGGTCAGTTACTGAAAGAGGACGAAACCTACAACTAGTAGAAACCGGGTAAGTCTACCGTTGTACTAAATTTCTCCAATTTGCAGTAACCGACCGGGCAGTCCTTGTGGAGGCTTGCTAAACGGGGACGGAATAGCGCACTGCTTAGCAGGGCGCTGTTCTATTTTGTAGGTGTCTTTTCATCATATTTCTGGGTATATAAAAACGAGTGCTCCGCTTATTTAAGCTTGCGAACGTGAGACTCTTTTATGTCCATAGAAGGCGACAAACCATCCCCTAAAGAACTGGCGCAGGATCTTGCCCGGTTAGAGGGAAACTTGCGGTCATCTATGTCGAATTTGGGGCGCGCCGAAATCAGTGACCGCCTTCGTGGCACGCATCATGATTTGCCTGGTATGGAAGCAACTGAGCAAGGTGCTCACAAAGCACTGGAACGTGAGTTGCACCAGATTAACGATATGGCCAGGGGAAATCCAGAATTGCTAAAGGCCATCTATGCGGAAACGAAAGCAATCGATGACAAATCCGGATACTATCCGGAAATCAAGTTTGAAAACGGGCAACTTATTTTCGTGACAGACTCGAAAGAGAAGACGGACGCCGTTTTTCTGGGTGATAGGGGCTAAAATCGGGCTCCCATTCGCCCAAATCAGAATTATTAAAAGTTGCCAAGTGTGTGCCAAAACTTCTTGCTAATCTCTCAGAGTTGGTTGGCAAACAAACTTACTAAATAAAAGAGAGGTACTTGAAGATGGGCGCTAGCTCTTTTGAGGATTTTGGCACGCACGTTGAGACACAAATCAACAATCTATTTCATCATCACAGTTCAGAACCTTTGACTCTCAAAATCGATCCTCTCGAACAAAGACGTAGTAACGATGCCTCTGTTCAATCATATGGCTTCCCGAGTGCGGACCTTCTGCTTGCAAGCTCGCAACCAGGTGCTGTGAAAGGTGATCATTATTTGCAAGATCAGGAAGGCCGAATCACCAACTTCCAATATGGCGACCAAGACGGTCAAAAGGGGCATGATTACTCGCTCTCCTATGGTCGCGGCGGCAACGTCGAAACGATCAATGATCGCACTTCAAACCAGACATGGATTGCCACTGGTGATGGGAATTGGTCCGCTGATGGCGGCCAAACCGAACATCATTTTGGAACTGTTACTGCCGATAAAAACGGTTTGCATGTGACAGACGATGCTTCTGCCCTTCAAATTCCTGGTATGGCAGATGTGCGCCGTAAGGACGAAATGCACGATACTACAATACAAGATGCTCGCGGTGATCTTTCCCACAAAAATGAATATGGCCAAGTAGATGAATTTAAAGCATCCGTTGACGAAGGTTCCTTCAAATTCAATTACGACGCAAAAGGCAATCTTTCAGAGATTGAAACACCTGAAGGAACGACCTGGACCCACAATATGAGAGGGTGGACCAGTGAGGGCGTGAGAGGTTTTATCCCAGCACAAATTACCGTAGATCAAGATGGTTTTCATGGTGCTCCCGATAAGATTTCGCAAGATTTCGTGGACCAGCTCAATGACGACATCATGAACAACATGCAAGATGCGCCTGAACCGGAAAATCTACGAAAGTAAAGCCGCTTCAATTGTCACACCCGGACCAAATCCAAGCATAACCAGCGGAAGAGAAAGTTCGGTTGTGAGTAATTCCTGAAGAATGAAAAGTACTGTCGGAGAAGACATGTTGCCATACTCCGACAGTATTTTGCGAGAAGCTTTCAGGGAAACGGGTTCCAAACCAAGCGAAGTTTCAACCGCATCCAGTATGCGCTTGCCGCCGGGATGAACTGCCCAACTGCCAACGTCTTGTATGGATAGCCCTTGTGTCGCTAACCAGGTACTGAGCCAGTTTGGTAGCGTTTTCGAAACCAGAGAAGGAAGTTCAGCAGCCAACGTCATGGCGAAGCCATGATCCTGAATTTTCCAGGTCATATAGTCTGCTGAGTTTGGAATGACATATGAGCTGTTGGCGATGAGATTCAAATTGAGACCCGTTTTTTTTGTCGGTGCGGCTAATATCATTGCTGCCGCCCCATCGGCAAAGAGAGAATTGGCAACGATGTTGTCTGACTCCCAGCCGTATTGAAAATGCAAAGAACAAAGTTCGGAAGCGCACAATAAAACAATGTTGTTTGGATTGGCTTCCACAAACGCATTGGCAACTCGCATGCCGTTCATCATACCGTGGCAACCCATAAATCCTACGTGCGTTCTGGGCGTATTAGCCGGCAAAGGAATTTGTTCTATTAAACCGAGATCAAATCCGGGTGCTGCAAACCCCGTACAAGAGACGGTGACCAAATGTGTGATAGCGTGCGGCTCAAGTTCTGCATCTGAAAGTGCTTTTGTCGCCGCTTTCATTGCCAAAGGCAAAACGTCTTCTTCGTATCGCTGCATGCGCGCTTCAGTTGATGGTCCCTTACCTGTTCCGTTTGCCGGGGTGTAGAGCGTTGAAGTATCGTGCTCGATGTCGAAAATTGTCGCGGAGCGATAACGAATACCACTGCGGTTGAACAAGTTATTTAAGACTGACCGCTGTCTATCTGTGCTTTCGCAAAGCATTGCCAATTCGGCCGCTGCTCTTGCCTGAGAGAAACGCCCAGTTGGAACTGCTGTCCCAAGAGCCAATATGTTTGCCCCCGATTTATTTGTTTCCATTTTTGTCATAGAGATGCCATAGAAGTGGTGCGATTTAATTGACGAATAACAGGACTGCCAAGGATTGGAAACAGGTTTAGTGAGCGCAAGACGGACGCAAACAAAAAGTCGTTGCGCACTAATTTCGCCACTACAGAACTAATGTTTTGTCTGGAAGTAATTGCAGATTGATATGCTTTTTTCCACTCAAGTTCGATTTTCCGATCCCAATTCTTTGAAGCCTTCTCCACAAACGGACTCACAATTTGTGCCGATTGCAACGCCCAGGCAATGCCCTGCCCAGTAAAGGGTTCCGTGTATCCTGCCGAATCGCCGATCACAAACAAGCGCTCTGCTTCCACTCGTCTGCGCCTGGTTAGTGCAGTTGTGCCTTTCCAATCGGCAGTCGAGAGAAGTTCAGGTTCTTTTACATGGCAAGATCGAAAAACTTTTGCCATCCAATCAGAAATATGTTCGTATTTTGCCAACACTTTTGCATCTACGGCCGCTGCGATGTCGAGTGCGTTACTGGGTAAACGAACCACACCAACATAACCGTCCTCACAACAATACATATGAATTGCACCTGGGCCGAACTGATTGCTGCTGTCCGCAAGATGCGCACCAATGCCAATTCGCGAACTTGGAGCGATTACAGCATCAAATTCAGGAAGTTTTCGCAGCGCGGAGCCGGCCACACCATCTGCGACAATGACGGCTTTTGACGTTATCTCCAAAGAACTGCTGCCGTTCGATAAGGATACGGTGCGGTTGTTATTGATTGCATTTTCAACAATCGCATTAATCTTAGGAAGGAAAGTGGCTCCTTTCGCTGCGGCAATTTCAGCCAGTGCTGTGTCGAGTGATTGACGTGTAATAACTCTTCCTTCCGGCAAATCAAGATTGGCCCGACTGGCTCCATGCGAGATGACAATATTGTGCAATGGCACTGCTTCGCGCATTAACGGATGAGACCAGGCATCTAGCAGCTGCAGCATTGCGATTGTTTCTTGATTGAGGCAGCAGCCGCATACCTTGTTACGAGGAAATTGCGCTTTGTCCAGGAGCAGGACTTGTAGCTTTCGATCTGCAAGGTTGGCTGCGCAATATGCACCGGCCGGACCTGCACCAATAATGGTGGCATCCCAATTTCGATTTAGATCTTGCAGGTTATGCATTGGCTGTCCAGTCTTGCAGAAACAATCGACAAGGGAAATGACGCTGAATTTTTGCATTTTTCAGACCGGCTTGTTGAGCCAGTTCAAGCAATTCATCAAATGTATATGCGGCGCGAACGGAAGCCGGTCCATCGTGGTGCACAATAGGAGACCTTGCCAGCAATCTACTTGCGAAAGTTACCATGGCAAGATTCAATGAAGATCTCTCAAGATCGTCTACCAAAACTGCTTGCCTGGCAGCACCGCGCATTTTCGAAAGCAGTCGAACTACATCCGGTGGATCGAGATGATGAGTAAACAGCGAAGTCATAACAAGATCGTAGTTTTGGGGAAGGCTCTCATTTAAGGCATCCAACTTGAAAAATCTGATTGGTAAGTCTTCCCGTTTTGCACGCTTCTCGGCGAAACGAAGGGCAGTTTCACTAATGTCACAGGCTTCTATTTCGATCGGAATTGCAGAAGACTTTGCAAATCTCGAGATCGCAAAGGGAATGTCGGCGCCACCAGTTGCGATATCAAGAATGCGCACCGGTTTTGTGCTCGAATTGCGATGGCAAGTGGTTAAACAACGGGTAACGTGCAGATGTGCTGCGCTGGCCATATTTAAACGGCCGAGTCCGGTGAGCGCATCAAAATGCAAAGACTCATCCAGCTCTGGATCGTCCATTATTTCCGGCGTGCGCTTCCGAACAAGCATTGTTTGGCCCCGTTATGAATAACGTATTGGAAAAGAGTTTTTATTCCGCATTCGAAAGGTTGTATATCACGCTTGATCAGATGCAATCCTTAAAGGGAAAGCTAAGCTTTGGTGAACCTCTTGAGATTGGTGTTATAGTGCCACTAGCTAGGGTTTGCTCAGGAGAAATACTGCAAATGAAGGTTCGCTTTACTAGCCGGGCCATGGCTTCAGTCACCTCGATCTTTGCGATTTGTTTCGTGGCAGGAAGCGCATCAATCACTTTGGAAGGCTGCTCGTCTTCCACAACGGAGCGCTATGTTTCGCCCAAAGTGCAAGGTGAGAGCGAGAAAATCAATCTTGAAGCGGTGCAGAAAGCATTTTGGGAATCCAAAGGCAATGATCTCAACAGCTGGATGGCCGCATTTGAAAAGCGAGTCAATGAAATTTACGAAGGCACTCAGGTTGTTTCAATAGATGCGACTCGCAAAGATAACAAGCTCGCTGTAACCGGCTACATAGATACTCAGAAGAAAGAAGGCTTTGTTCCGGGCGATGAAAAGCTGTTTACGATTGAGCAAACAGGTGATGCCGCAAACAATCAAATGCCGTATCAAATGACCGGCCAAACTGGACAAGTTTATTATCAAGGTTCGCACAGCATCTTAGATAATCCATTTTTTCAGGCATTGTTGATCGGACACATGTTCAGCAGTTGGGGCGGGCATTATTACACACCTCCCGGACAAGTGGTTGTGTTGCATGACTATCGCAACAGCTACCGCACCTCTCCAAGTTGGGGCCAGCAGCAGTCTTACAACAATGCTTTTTCCAGCCGATATAAGACGAATGCAAGTGGTGGTTTACAAAGCAAAACCGGATTTGGCAGCAGTTCTTTTTCGAGCGGTTCGAGTTCAACAAACAGAAGCTGGGGTGGTTCCTCAACTGGTTCTGCAAGTGCCGGCGAACCGTCATCATCTTCCTGGGGTGGAAGACGCTCAAGCGGATTTGGCAGTGTCGGCAGCGGTAGCTTTTCTCGCGGCCTTAGTCGAGGCTGGGGTGGACGGAGACGCTAACAATGAAATATCTAGTTCGTCTTACTGATGCTGAAGCTCAGCATATGGTGCTCATTACACTGCCGGAAGAGGAAGTAGAGAAAGCAGCCGTTGATGTCATCTTTGACGTTGTCGGTAATGAGAACCTGGAAAGCCTCGTCAACGATAGCGTTATTAACGCTGGTCAACTCGATGATATTCGCGCTTTTCAGGAAGTGATATTCGATCGTGATGAGCAGGGACTTTTTATTCGTGATGGCATCGAAATTTCTGCAAACGGCAGGCTTTTAAATCCGGATTTATCCTTCAAAAATACATTCGTTCCGGCAGAACTGGAAGGCATGAAATATCTGCGTTGTGATTTGGTCGTAAAGGGCGGAAAAATCGCAATATTGAAACCAGCTGCTTCTAAAGATGATCAAACAGAAGAGTTTGCAAAACTCATGTTCATACATCAAATTGCGATTGGATCACCAATTGATGTCACTAAAGACTATCCCGAAATCGCATCAGTGATCGCGTGGGCTGAGAAGGACAATCTCATTGAAGTAGACGTGAAAAAGGCCTCCTACAAACTTACCGATAGCGGACGGCTGTATCACGATCGCATCATTCAAGAAGCACAGGATCTCGTCAAAAGATACGACATCTTCGGTGATGTCGATGTCGATATGAATGGAACGCCGCATTTCGATACTGGTCTGGGCAAAGATGTGCGTGTGCCGATTTTTGAGTTGAGCGGCGTGGATCCATTTCGGGCGCGCTTTCTGATCGGGCTCAATGATGGTGAATGGAATAAGTTAAGTAACTGGATTGAGCTATGCCACGACAAATCCTGGTACGAAAAAGTATTTGAAGTAGTTGAACGCGCTCCATCCATAGAAGAATTGGGCCGCACCAATCTTTTGCGCATTCTGGATGAGGGAAAAGCGGCGGTGCGCCAGGAATGGCAACGCTGAAGTGAGATATTTCTAAACATGTTGATGTCACTAGAGCCACAAGACCTCCTATCATTGTTGGTCAGTTGACAACCAACTATTCGCGGAGACACTTTTGTGAGCGATGGCACAAATTTGATATTGGTTTGCACCAAAGGCAAACATTGCAAGCGTCGTGAAGGCAAGGATGTATTTCGAGCGCTCAAAAAGCGAATTTCCAAGTACAAACTGGAAGACTATTACAAGGTTGAAAAGGCTGAATGTCTCGGATACTGCAAGATGGGTCCGATCGTCAGCATCCCGGAAGCGGAAATTACATACTGTCATGTGCGTCCAAGTGACTGCCGCACTATCTTTAAACGCTACTTGCGGGCCAAAAAGCCCATAAAACGGCTAATCTTAGATAAGAAGGTGCTCGCCCACTGATTTCCTTGCCTTAAAATGTAGGCAGGAGAAAGAGATGGCGGAAAACGAAAACGGAAAGGGTGGCGACGTCACTAAGTTCACTCGCATACTCGCGGAATTGAAGCAGGTACGCGGCATGACCAAGAACGGTTATGTGGGCAATCAGGACGTTCTGGCTAAAGTGCGTGCCTATGAAACGGCAGATGCCGCAGCGGACGTTCAGGCGCACTCTGCCGCAGTTCGCGATGGGATAGATCGGCTCGCCATTCTGGACAACCTCACAGAGCTTTACAACCACAGGGCTTTTGCCAAAGAACTGCAAGCCGAACTCAAACGTGCCTCGCGTTATCACCACACAGTAGTTTTATGTATGTTCAACATTGATGGTTTCGACAATCTGTTGAGAACCTATGGCCAATTAACGGGCGAAGCCATGCAAAAGGTTATGGGCAGCATTATAAAAGCGGGTATTCGGGATGGTGACGTGGCGGCGAAATATGGCGGACCTTTATTCGCTGTCGCTTTTCCACGTACGTCTATTTCTGATGCTGCATTACTGGCAGAAAATATGAGGCAAAAAATTGGCAACCAGGTAATTACACATAACTGGCAAAGTTTTTCAACGACAGCCAGTGTGGGTTTAGCTGAGTTTCCCGAACATGCCAATGAATACGACGAACTCATTGCGCGCGCCACCGAAATGATGGAACTAGCCATCGAACGTGGTGGCGATCGCGTTGTAGCGGTTTAGTGATTTTGGCAGGAAACAGAATGGCTGAAATTACGGTAGATCATTTTTTTCAAGCAGAAGTGCGAGTCGGCAAAATCATCCGAGTGGAAGATTTTCCGAAGGCACGCAAACCGGCATACAAGCTCTGGATTGATTTTGGTGAGGCAGGCGTGAAGCAATCTTCAGCCCAAATTACAAAGCGGTATACCAAAGAAGAGTTGGCAGACAATTTAATAATTGCTGTGACAAATTTCCCGCCCCGCAAGGTGGCGGATTTTGAATCGCAGGTATTGGTGCTGGGAATAGAAGTTGCTCCCGGCGAAGTTATTCTTTTGCGTCCTGATGGCGAGGCTCCTATTGGGGCTTTGATATCCTAATGGTGGTGGCATTTTTCTACTGCTTGGAGTAAATCAATGCGTTTTGTAGTTTTCGGCGGCGGCATGCAAGGGCGAGTGATCGCAAAGGATCTGCTTTCCCGTAAAGAAAAACCGGAGGTGGAAATCGTTGATGTCAACGACATTCCGCAGATTCCGGGTGTCAAATTTCACAAGGCAAATGTCCTGAATGCAATTGAGGCGAATGCTATTGCCAGCAGTGCGGATGCTCTCGTTTTAGCAGTACCGAGCCAGATTGCCGAGAAGGCACTTGCCAATTTGATTGAATTTGGTTTACCCATTGCCGATGTTAGCTTTACTCCAACGCCGCCACTGCATCTGCATGCCCGTGCCATTGAGACAGGGTCCTGTTGCATTGTAGATTGCGGCACAGCACCAGGGCTCAGTCACGTGTTAATTGGAAGCGCCCACACCGAATTTGGTGGCTTGGATTCAATATCAATATTGGTTGGTGGAATTCCGATAAAACCGCCGCCGATTTTCCAGCATGCAATTTACTTCAATGCCGCAGACTTGATAGAAGAATATGTGCGGCCAGCACGAGGAAGGCTAAACGGCAAAGAAATTTCGCCCAGTCCTTTAGAGGAACCGCTAGATACTTACGAACATCCTGAATTTGGAAAGCTCGAATCATTCATTAGCGATGGTTTGAGATCATTGCTTGAATCGTTTCCAAAAGTGCCAAACATGGTTGAAAGAACGCTGCGCTGGCCGGGTCACATTGAAACAATGAAGACTCTAAAAGCAATCGGCGTATTCGATACGGAAGCCGCTATCGATGCAATTGCATCGGCGTGGAGCAGAAAATATCGCCCCGACAAATATCATGATGCAATCTTATTGATAATGGAAGCTGAGAAAGCAGGCAAGAAACGAAGCTGGCAACTTGTGGATCGCTACACTGATAATCAGTCAGCAATGAGCAGAGTGACAGGCTTCACCACTGCCGCAATCGCTTCTCTTCTTGCGCGCAAGAAATTCACCGAACCTGGTGTTCATGCACCTGAACGAATTGGCATTGATGGACTGCAAGATTTAGTCTTGGCCGATCTCGCAGAGCGCGGCCTAAAAGTAACATGCAAAGACAGCGAATCTTCGTTAACTCGATAGGCGAATAACCATCTTTACTGGCTAACACCCTCGCCGAAAAGGGATATGCAAATGTCGGAACCGAACGAGTCTGAAAAGATTGCACCGCAAAAACGCGACCAAGACTGGCTTGATGCGATGCGAAAAAGCGCTAAGGAAAGCAGTTCTTCTGTTGAAGAAGACAAGGCTTATCGTTGGGAAACAATATTGATCGCGGAAGATGATTCCATTCACGTAAGTTTCAACGAGCATAAACTAAACGGAGATGGCTCCGGTCGGTTTGTGGTGCAACCCGGAGATGCTCGCTACGACGAAATATTGGCCCGACATCAAGGAGCAGTAGAAGGCACTGTGCATGCGGCTATGCTTCCACCAAGTGGAGGAGATATGTTCGAATTTACGGGAACCCGTCCCGAGCCAATCAAAATCGACGAGTTGTAAAATACCTTCAATTTTCGAAAGTACCCAGTGGCCCTAATCGAATGGTGAGAAGCTCTACGTCTGTTATGGCTTTATGAGGACCTTGTCGTGTTCCTGCTGGCGTTTTGATAAAGGTGCCGGATTCGCATATCCTGTCGCCGGTTTTCCACGTTCCTTTTACAACCAGTACGTATTCATCGGCTGGATGTGTGTGCGGAGGAATGGAACTCCCCGCAACCATGCGGAGTTTGTGAATTGATCCCGATGGAACAGGTTCAGATAGCACGCACCAACTAGACCCTGGCAGAAAGTCTATATCGGAGAGTATTTGATTTTCGGGCAATTTGATTTCCTGCGGCATATTAGCGACTCCTTTCGTTTTTACTCAGGAACTTCAATAAATGCGGCTAACTCTGCTTTCAAAAGATCTACCAAATCTTTGTTCATGAATTCGTATTTGTCTTCAAGGTTCAAGCAAACAAGATTTTTATCCGAGAGAAGTTCGCCGTATTTGCTTTGTATAAATTGCAAATGCGAATCTTCCATTACGAAGATCCAATCAGCCCAACCAATATGGCCAGCTGAAACCCTCACTTTTGCTCCATGATCGGTGCCAGCGGCTTGCACTTGGTACTGAGCGAAACCTTCATATATTTTCTCAGCCGTGAGGCTGCGCCTCTGTTTTTGGCTACAAACAAACAGAATCTTCTTCGGTCTGTGCGACATCAAGCATCCCTCAGATTCCGAATTTGTGTAATGACCTGAGGTCTATTGTAACCGAATGAGAGGCGCTAGCTAAAAAATCTCCTTATGAGCGAGTTTGTTTTGTCGAGAAGTTTGCCTATTGAGGAATTAACCCCAACTGAATAAGCAGTGAAGTCGCCTGCTTTCACACGTTCTCTTCTGAGATGTGCGGCAGCACTGCTGAGCTTTCGGCGATAGCGATAACGTGTCAGTTCGTTTGTCTCTTCCTCTGGTGCTTTTGGCATCGGAGGAACAGGACGATTGCCCGGCGGTGTAAGCGAAGTGGACTGTGTCTTAGTAAATGGAGGGGC
>CAJCIF010000162.1 GCA_903970355.1 Actinomycetota bacterium | reverse complement strand
TTTCTTTGAAAACTTTGCTGCCGAAGAAGTGGCTCAGGCTATTCTGAAATTTATTAAAAAAACTAGTGTGGAGCCTATGTTTGAAGTACCTGAAAGCACATTCATAGGTAGTGGCTTTTACCAGGTGCGAGCCGTCGCCCTGGATGAAAACGGCAAGGAGATGGGAGAACCCAGTGGACCTGTCACTATTTATCGATCAGCAAGCAAGCTGGCAGGCGTGAATGGCGGTGCAGGCGGCTAGTATGTGGTACACTTCGGAAATTCTGTTTGGATGGGAACCATGAAAGCTCTTGTAATTGGTGGCAACGGATTCATTGGTACGCATCTCGTTTCCTTACTTCAACGAGAAGGAATCGGGGTTCGCGTATTTGACCGTTACCCAAGCGCTTTTGCAGAACCGCGCAGTTCAGTTGAATACGTTATAGGCGATCTCGGCAATCATGGAGTACTTCATGAAATTGTCGATGGCATAGATTGGGTGTTTCACTTGGCCTATACAACATTGCCTAAAACATCCAATGATGATCCTGTGTACGATATCCGGTCCAATCTTATTGACACCGTACAACTCCTGGAAGAATGCCGGAAAGGTAGTCCGAAGAAGGTATTGTTCATTTCTTCCGGCGGTACCGTATATGGTGCTCCTCAAACCACGCCAATAACGGAAGCACATCCTACCGAACCAATTTGTTCCTATGGAATCACCAAACTTGCAATCGAAAAATACCTGCACTTATTTCTGTACCTTGATGGACTTGAGTACGCTGTAACGCGTATGTCCAACCCTTATGGAGAGGGTCAGAATCCCAATGCTAAGCAAGGTGCAATCGGCGTTTTCCTCGGTCGAGTTGCTCGCAATGAGCCGATTGAAATTTGGGGCGATGGCACGGTGATGCGGGATTACATTTATATAGAAGATGCAGTAGCAGCACTCCTTGCTGCTGCAAAGTATCAACCAGGTCCAAATGATCCAAGAGTGTTCAACATTGGCTCAGGGCAAGGACAAACCCTGAATCATATCGTTGAATTGATAAAGGATGTGGTTCATAAAGAAGTGAAAGTTGAATACAAAGAAGCACGCACTCTAGATGTTGCCGCCAATGTTTTGGATAACTCGCTTGCTCAAAAACATTTGAATTGGAAACCAACCACCGATCTCAAAACCGGTATCGAGCGCTCCTGGAAATGGGTCGAAAAACTCGACCTGGCCAAACGCACTGCGATCAAGTAATTTGCGGATCTAGCTATGTCTAAAGAAATTCAACTGAGATTGGCAACAATAGAAGATGTGCCTCGGCTTGGTGAAGTTATTCAATTTGCTTATCGGGGTGGCAAGCCCAAGCGCTCCTGGGCCAACGAAGAGGGAAAAGTTACAGGCATACGCACTACTTCAGAGGAATTGGAAACCCTAATATCAGCGGCGGACAAAGTGATTATCGTTGCCGTGATGTCAGAGCAAATCGTGGGCAGCGTGCTTGTTGAAAAGGAAGGCAGCGACGCACATATTGGTCTCCTTGCCGTTGATCCGGATATGCAAAGTAATGGAATTGGCAGAACTTTATTGCAAGCGGCGGAAAATCATGCATACGAGGAATTTGGATGCACGAAGTTTCTGATGACAATCCTGTGCGGTCGAGATGATCTTCTAGCCTGGTACACGCGAGCAGGATATTCGGATACTGGCAAAACTAAACCTTTTCCAAAGGACACAGGTGCAGTTGAGTTGGTATCAGGGCTTTACTTCCAAATACTTAGCAAACCTTAGTAAGAAGACCTGAAATTATACCTGCTCAGTATCGGTTACTTGAGTCGACTCTATTTTGGCAGGCTGCAAGGGCAGAAAAGAGTGAAAAAGATAGAGGAGTTGTCCTCCTTCGGTGACTTCGGTTTCACAAACCCCTTGAGCGCTAAGATCGGATAATAGGCGTTTGCTGTCTGCAACTGAAAGCGACGTATGCATCGTGATGTCTAAAGCTGTGACTTTGCCTTGAGATCTCTTTGCCTCTATGAGTACGGATCTCACCTTAGAAAGGTCATTGATTGCTTTCATTTCTTTCCAGTTATGTCTGAAGAGCCAACCACCGCCTATTCCGATAGCTGCGAAAACTATGGCCCAGAAGTAAAAGTGGCTTGCTTGAGCCCCTGTCCAGATTCCGCTTATAACATCATAGAAGCCACCGTATACATACCAAAAGCTTACCGCCATTCCTGCTATGCCTATTCCGCAAAAAACGCGACGCCCACGCAGCTTGATTTCTTCCTGCCGTATAAGCAGAGACTGATCATTAATTGACTCGGATTGCATCTTATCGGGCATCACTTGCTCAAATCGGTTTCTAAACAGAATAATACCCAATATTCGAAGCAGCAGGCCGTTCGTTTTGCGGATAGCCGAAAAAGAAAAATAGTTCTTCTGTCAAAACATCTTTCCACTACACAGATCAATTTTGAATCTGTTTCTTGTGCATGGAATGATCATCATTCCTCGGCATAGAATGGTGACATCTAAAAATCGGGGTTTGAGACGTGCATAAGTACAGAAAGTTTTTCATGGCTTTGATTCTCGCTTCATCTTCTTCTGTTTATTTGAATAAAGCTATGGCTGCGGACTATCGACAATTACCTGAATATCAAAAGATGCGGGTTCAGGCAGAACAAGGCGATGTCGATGCCCAATTGGCGCTTGGAATTTACCAATACAATCAAGGTATGCATGGTTCGCAACAGGACGCTAAAGAAGCAATTGAATGGCTGAACAAAGCGGCTTCTAAAGGTAGTGCCGGCGCAAAATTTTATTTGGGCGCCGCGTATAATACCGGAACCGGTGTCACGAAGAATCCTGATGAAGCACTTAGCTGGTTTCGAAAAGCGGCCGCAGACGGCAACCTTGATGCACAAGCCACGGTTGGCAACGTCTATTTCAACCGTGACAATGGCTACTTTTCCTATTTGTGGACCTGTTATGCCGCTCAGCATGGGCACCACAATGCAATTCAAGATCTGGCACTGATTGAAAGTTACTTAACACCAAACCAAATATCTCAGGCTAAAAAAATAGTTCAATCCTGGAATCCTCAGAAAGTTGAGCCACCTGCCCCAGCTTTCGAATTTGCGACGCAGAAATACATTTTAAATCCACCTATGGACAAACTGCGGAAAGCGGCTGAGGAAGGCAACCCGCTCGCTCAATTAGATCTGGGGCGACAATATATGTCTAGCATTGGAAAAGTACCGCGCAATAATGCGGAAGGCATGAAATGGATTCATAAGGCGGCAGATGCCGGCAACGTTGATGCTCTAAGAACGCTTTCATCATTAACGTCGAATTCAAAAGAAAAGTCCGAGTTGGCAAATAAAATTGAGGCACAAGAAAAGTTTGATGCTGAGTCACTCTTGAACGGATTATCTTTCAGGGACACTGGTTCTGAAACACCGAAGGATCCAGCAGCAGCCATTCATTTTTGGACGAAACTAGCAGAAAAAGATCACGACAAACGCGCGTTCTATAACTTAGGACTCGCTTATCATAAAGGACTTGGGGTTGAGAAAAACGACGTCACAGCTTCCATGTGGTTTTCAATTGCCGTTGCTCATTTCGATTGGAAGGAATCTTTAGAGGCAAATAGCAATTTGAAACTGTTGCTTACAAGCAAACAATTGGATGAACGTAAGCGGTTGGCTGAAGAGTGGATACAAGAGCACCCTCTTCCAACTGCAAATGGTCCTGGCTAGCCCTCCAAAAGTGGATGCCTGGAACTATTCAATAGGTTTGTCTTTCTTAGGAACTATTTTCCTGAACAATCTTGAAAACAAGGCAAATAAGCCCATCACGGCTACAATCAAAAACTTCTTCAGTATTAAAAATGCAGCTATTCCCCATTTCCACAATGCTCCAAAGACGCCGAACTTTGCGGCTGCTGCAACGGCGCCTCCACCTAGAATCAATCCTGCTATGCCCAATCCCGAATCTTTATCGATGCCTGGTTTAAAGTCTTCATATGCATTGCCCTTAGTAAAGGCTGTACTTGCAAGTATTGGTGAAATTTTCTTTTTATTTGCGTCTATCTGTTCCAATCCGGATATCAGATTCATTGAAAGGACACCCTTTCGGCCGAGTTTTCGTGTGTTGTAATTGACGTCTGTTTCCGCAGCGGTAGCATCTTCCTTATTCTTAGCTTCAACTGCCCACACGACTTCATGAAGGTTGCTTATATATTTAGGTGTCTCAGCCCATCCTCCAACATAAATTGGCGGAATCCCTTGTGCTTTGCGGTTTTCGTTCTCTTCATTGGTACCACTTTTGATGCTCTCAAGGATTTCTGCGGCGTTTAGCTTGCCGGCATCGTCGTCTTTGACGTGACCAATGGGATCAAACCGACAGATGATATCGAACCCGTTTTTGTTGTCGTGCTCTTTTGGAAATATGATTCCGAGTACACCTTTCGGATTGGATCCTTGCTTCTGAAGCAAACTTTTTGAAAATTCTTCATTAACGAAGAAGTAGTCTTTCGGCAATTCGATGGTTGCTATGTCTTCTAATTTGATAGTGGCCGGGCCGAAAGTTCTAGGATCTGCAACTTTCGCATCTGCATTTTTCGGATCTGCATTCTTCTCCGCTAATACCGGGGAAGGTAAATAGCTAAGCGCCAAAACGCCTAATATTGCGAGAAAGGGTGTTCTGGGCATCGCGCATTTCCTCGTTTGAAAAATCTAATTCTCTCACATGCAGCTGCCAAGATAACGTTTATTTCGAAGAGCGAGATGATCGATCATCACGCGCTTGCTCTCAGTACAATTATGCTTTGCAAATTAGGGGAAGTCACCCGTGAAAAATTTTTTGCTCGTTGCGCTCTCAGTGCTGATCGCGCTCGCTATTCAAAATTTTGTCATACCGCATAACGAGCACGCAGCAACCAAACCAGCCGAAACGGGTTATGACCGTGTCATGAGAACGGGGGTACTACGCTGCGGTTACGGAGTTTGGGAACCAGCCGTAATGCGTGACCCAAAAACCGGGAAAATGTCCGGTATCATATACGATATCATGCAAGAAGTAGGAAAGTCTCTTAACCTTAAAGTTGAATATACGTTGGAGATTCCATGGGATTCAATTGGCGTCGCCCTGCAATCCGGCAAAATAGACTGTCATGCTGCCGGCATATGGGCCACTCCCGCACGAGGTCGCGTTATGGCTTTCAGCCATGCGCTGTTCTTTTCGCCAACTGCCGCTTTCGCTCGTACGGACGATAACCGCTTTGACAATAACCTTGAACGCATCAATCAGCCGGATATCACCACGGCTCTATGTGATGACGACATAACCACGGAAATATATCGCAGCGATTTCCCGCGCTCTAAGAAATTTGAGTTGGCACAGTTTTCGCCACCGGAAGAATTACTCCTGGCGATCACAAACAAAAAGGCCGATGTAGCTTTCAACTCACCAGCACGACTGCCAAATTTTGAAAGAGGTTATCCCGGCAAGGTGAAAATCATTCCTACAAAAGAGCCATTGCGAATGTATCCGGATACGGTTGCAGTCAATATCCATGATGAAGAACTCCTCCACGTAATCAACGTTGCCATCGATCAGGTAGTTTCTACCGGCAAGGTCGATAAGTTGGTGGAACAATACCGAAAAAAATACAATATGGATTTCTTTGTTCCGGTAAAGCGATCCTACATGTGGAAATAACGATGAGAATCAATTCGACACATTGAATCTGCTCGACTTAATAGCATCGCCGGCCGCTTTGTCTTGTGTGGCAAGATCGAATTTGCCCATTTTCTTGTAAGCTGAACTGCGCACGTAGAAGGCTTTGTAATCTTTCGGATTTAGAGAAATTGCTTTGGTGGTGTCATCAATGGCAGTTTTGTAATCGCCTGATTTAATATAATACAGACTGCGATTAACAAGCGGAAATGAAGACTTGGGATCGAGTGCAATTGATCGATCAAAATCAGAAAGACCAGTCTGGATTTGCCCAATTTTCATATAGGCAAGACCACGATTGTTATAAGCCAAAGCGTAATTCGGATCCAAACTTATGCTTTTGTTGTAGTCCACAAGCGCTTTTGTTGTATCTCCCAATCTGTAGTACGCCCAACCGCGGGCGTTATAAGGGCGTGCTAGCGTGGGTTTCAAATTGACAGATTTATCAAAGTCACCGAGGGCATCCTGGTACTGTTGAATTGCCATGTAAACATTGCCGCGATTTTCATAGGCTCTTTCGTAAGCAGGATCAAGTGTAATTGCTCTTGTGTATTCCTCAATTGCATTTTGATTTCTTCCAGACTGAGCATATGCCCAACCTTTGTTGTTCAGAGCTTTTACATAGCGAGGATCCAAACTCAATACATGATCAAAATCTGCAATAGCCTTGTCGAATTGTCGCATTCCAATGTAAGTCAAACCACGATCGTTATAAGGGGGAATGAATTTTGGGTCTATGCTGATAGCTTGGTTGAATTTATCGATCGCTGTTTGGAAATCATGTTTCTTGTAACACGCTACCCCTTCGAAATAGGCGGCTCCAGCCATTCCGTTGGACGTAGACATACTACTTGATGCAGCCCTGAAATCTGAAGAAGTGGGAGCGGTTGAAGTTGTTGGTGCAGCAAAAGATGTGGAACCAGATGTTGTTGGTGCACCAATATGTGTGGTGCCGGAATTAGATGGTGTTGAAAAAGATGTTGATGGTGCGGGACCGGAAGCATCTGGTGCAGCAAAAGATGGCGGTGGGGTGGAACCAATTGTTGGCGGAGCGGCAAAAGTCTTTAATGATGTGGAACCAGATGTTGATTGTTCAGCAAAAGGTGTCAATGGCGCGGAACCAGATGTTGGCTGCGTCGGTGTCGAATTGGAATCGTCGCTAGTCGGCGCAAAGGGAGTTTGCTTTGTCTCTCTGGTTGCGGGCGGTGCGTATGTGCTGGCAGGACTAGAATTGACGGGAGGAGCCGTTGTCGTTGGAGTAACCGGCGCCGGTTTCGTCATTGCATCCTCTGCGGAAGAATCGACAGATGAATCAGGAGCCATCCATGATTGCGCTCCTTTAGATGCAGGAGCGGCTTCTGAGGGCTGACAAAATATAGCTAGAGTTGACAGCAATAGCGAAAAACTTCGTAGTCTGAGTTCCATTAAGTCAATCACCTTCCTTGAGCTTCTTATACTTTTGGAACTCTGCAAATGGTGCAATTGCTTTTTCCAACTTGAGCAGGCTTTGTGCATTAGCTATTTCCGGAAAAACAACACTATATTCTGCATAAATCGATCTTACAGCTTCACCCGTGACACTAAAAATACATGCAATGAAGTCGGTAATGTCTTCTAGTGAAGTTTTTTCGGGACGCGGATGAAAGGTTCGCCAGCAACGTTCTATTTGCTCCTTGTCTTTTGTCACCATCGGGTTTTCCGTAATGTCTATCAAGCTCAGATTACCAAGCAGGGCTCTCTTAATGAGAATAGTCATCCACAGGTTACGAATTGGACGAAGAACATGTCCGCCGTTATGGCTATTGAATCCAAGACCGTCGTACGCACTGCCCAACGATCTCTCTTTCATGGCAATTCTGAATCTTCTAGCGAAGTACTTAAGAACGTCCATATTCGGAACTTCATCTCGTTCAACTCTGAAGCAAAAATACTGAATTAACATGAGCGCAGCTTGGTAGCTGTCACCATTTTTGTTATCGACTGCATCCATGAGTCTTAGCAGATAACCATCATGACTTGGTTGCTGCGACATCGCTAAATCCTCTTGTCTTGCCAGCCTCGGCAGTAATGAGTTTACAACGTCACCAGGCTCAATTTGACGATCACGTTCGGCATTTTTAGCGGTTTGATCGCTTAAACTAGATGGAACCTCATTTCTGGGACGTATTGTGACCAAGTCTTGCCTTCAGAATGGCATTCTGTTTTCACTGCTCTGCGCAGCTGCATTGCTGGCTGTCCCCGGCTCGGCAGAAGTAGTTAAGGAAGGCAATAATCAGCTCTTCGCCGACACAAATGTACCTCTTTACGTCTGGCGAGACACTAACGGTGAAGAGCCTGCTGAAATTTTAATCGCCGTTCATGGGGCCGCTCAGGAAGGTGGTGTGTTCGATCATCTCGCCAGAAAACTGGTTTCAAACGGCTTTCTAGTGATAGCTCCTGATGTAAGAGGAAGCGGGCGATGGGAAAACAAAAATCTAGAACCGATGAACATTGCACTTTTTGAGAGCGCTGGAGATTTGCAAAAAATATTGC
>CAJCIF010000161.1 GCA_903970355.1 Actinomycetota bacterium | reverse complement strand
TGCGGCTCGCGATCCCGACGATCGAGGGATCGATGGTGCGAAGCCCGCTGATCAAACCCAGAAAAGCAGCCCCAGCTCATATCAACCAACTGGAGGCGGTCACAAAAGCCTGGTCCGGCATCGTCGTCGTTAAGCATATCGAACCGCCTGAAGTTCGTCCGAACGGCAAGGCGCAACTTGGCGGCATGGTACGCACTGGAACCGGCTTTTTTGTTGACTTGGACGTTGTGGTGACTGACCTGAGCGCAGTTTGGTCCGAGCACCCAATCGTTCAAGTTAGTAGTGGGCAACAAGTCTACTCAACCGTCATCGCAACTGATGGGGCGCACTGCCTGGCTCTCCTTCGGCTCGAAGCCTCAATACCAAGAAACTGCTGGGAATTGAACCTTTCTACTTCACATCCAAAGTTCCAGGAGCATCTGGTCGAAGCGGGCTACAGCAGGGAATTTCCCGGTGACGGCTTGGACAGACCAGCATATACACACTCCCTGTTCTGGGAGTCAGTGCCGGTGGATCTTGTTCGCACCAATCTGTTGCAACGAGAAGATGCTCAGCGCTTGATCTATGCCGCAGCGGTGACAGAACCAGAATATTCAACCAATCTGGTTGGTTCGCCGGTGTTCAATGAAGCAGGTCAAATAATCGGCATGCACAATCGCTCTGGCCAACAAGCAAGTTTTATCACCCCAGCCAGTGATATTGCCGCCCTCGTCGCCTGGTCTCAAGAAGATCGTCTCAACACAGGTGATGTGCCTCCTACCATGGAGCGGTTGAACTGACTGATACTACATATGGTGCGAGGGAGCATTTCAGGCAGTGCCCCCTCGCCCAGATTTTTTACTGTTTTCTATTATATATTTTAGTATAATAACTTAAAGAGATTGGGGACCAATCTCTTAAAACGGCCAGCGCGGCACTGGCCGTTTTGACAGTACATCACGCCAGGTTTGCTTGAAGCCTCCTTCGCTTCCATCGAACAGGTAAGACGTCCAGTCACCGACCTGCACATCGGGTGTGGCGATTACGATCGGTCCTTTTTCAGATAGAGCAGGTAGAGTGGCATCAATAGCGACACCGATCGAATCTTGCTTTGGGAACAAGCGCGTCTTTTTGACACCGAAAACAACCGCACCATCGAAGAGCATAAGGTCGTCTACATGGCGCGCTACCACCAGAGACTCGTCTCGTGCTCTCACTTTGGTGAATTCGGCTGTCACATCGGCATCCTCAATAGCGATAACGTACTGGCTGTTAGGCGCTCCATGGGGCAGAGATTGACCCGGTCCCAATTCGAGCATATCAATCTCGGCCCTGGAAAACTTGCGGACAATAGTTCCCCAGGGTAAAAGTTGGATCTCACCGCCAGGTTCGATCTTGGTACCGGATATGATGCGGCGATCTTTGCCGGTTACGACCAATACCCTTAACTTCTGTGCCGGCAATTCCGCACAATAGATCATAGTGTCCTCCTCATTGCGTTGCTTCCTCTGCCGTTGCTACGTTAGGGCATGCCAAACGCAACATGCCAGCCGTAGTAATAATCGGTTGCAGTTCGCCAATCTGACCTTTGATGATTGGAACTACGCTTGCGATCAATTCCGTTACCCTGCGCTCACTATGGAATTGGCGCGAAACCTGTTCCATATACTGCAAAAAGGCCCAGGCAAGACCTGGGTCGTCCTGCCATTTCACAAGAGCGGAAATGCGGCGAAGTTCCGCAATTTGTGCTTTGTTGTTATCGTCATCTTCCTGTAAAAGACAGATGACGAAAAGTACGATCACCGAAGCCGGACTAAGCAGGCCACAGCGTTTGACGAAAAGCTCGCGAAGCTGTGTTGCATATTGCCTGCGAACTTCTCCGCCAGGCAGCTGGTCGATTTTGTCCAGAATTTGCGTTGCAACGACAAAAGTTTCACCGTTCCAACGTTCGATCAGCTCATCGATCTGCTTTCTAACGAGCCCCTCTGCGTCTATGTTTGGATTTAAAAGTTTACCAGGCATAAAAATACTCCTAAAATGAAACCAAAAAGAAAGTTCAGGCGACATCTACGTGGATGCCGCCCTGCCATCATCTACTCACTTGCCTACGAACAGCGTCAGGCTGCTCGTGCGAAATCGTCCAGTTTTTCTAACGTCATTGGACGCCCTATGTGGTTACCCTGCAAGAAATCTGCACCAGCCTTAATTGCTCTGGCTACATCTTCTTCGTGCTCCACGCCTTCGACAATTACTTCCATGCCAGCGCTATGCACAGTGTCGATTGCATTTTTGAGTGTTACAGCATTTTCCGTCTTGAAAAACTCCATGCTTATTTTGACGACGCTTCCTTTGTGAATGACCACCAAATTGTGCGCTGCATGTAGCAACGGCCAATCATCGATGGCAAAGCGAACGCCGCGTTCTCCGAGTTTTCGTAAATCTCCTACGTTGGGTTCACCTCTTTCTGTAATTTCGAATAGATACCCCGCGGGGTTCTCGACTAGTTGAAGAAGCAAATGGATCTGCGAAGGCTCAACGTTGACTGCAGCCAATAAGCCTCTTTGGATTATTTGACGCGATTCCAATATGGCTCGTTCGAGACACGTCTGGGCAATTTTGAAATCGGTTATGTCGGGAACCTCCATTGTTTCAGGATCCCGAGCCAGGGCTTCTGCACCAATTAGAAGCCTGGTATCAGCCCTTACTATGGGTTGATACTCAAAAATATACTGTGGCCGCGCTTTCGACTCTGCGCACATAAAAACTCCGATCCGGTTAAATGGTTCCACAAAGCGCAAATCATCTCATAAATTCATTGCGCACCTCGATTTAGACAAACGTTGGTATGGGGGAATAAAGAATCTCCTTTCGATATAAAAATGAAACTTATTTCGAACCTTATCTGCAATCCTTAGAATGAGCAACCTATATTGCTCTTTATATTGTGTCCTTGCCCACAAGCTAACAGATTTGTACCAACAACACTTTGTTTGGTTGGGCCAGGAGTGGCCAATCTATTGAAATCTGTCCGATCCGGTCCGGCCCGCTCTGTCGTTAGTTATTATATTTTTTAGTATATTCGATAAAAAACATCAGTTTGCAGCAATGCGGAAGCGGACAACTTTCCACCGTGGGGTGGAGATTGCCCGCTTCGCAACTGCGTTAACAGCCGATGTTTGCTGCATATGATTTCGCCTTTAGCGACAATCGCCATTTCAGATCTCATTCCTGCGATCTGCTTTTGTGCCATCGCCATCTGGCTTGTGAGTAGAGGCCTGCGCTAAAACCCCAACCAGAAAATTTGCCATCGTGTCACCGGTGGCAAGTCCGAAGGTTGAGGCAAAGGGCGCCGTGTTCGGAGCGAGCACGGTATGCATTACCCAACGTCCTGATGTCTGAGCAACGACAAAAGGAAGATTGGGCTGACCCGAAGTCGCGGCCATTGCGAAGAGAAACGTCGCGTAAAGCTTCGGGTGTAGGGTGCTGTTGAGCCTGATCACCCGCACTTTGCCTGCGAACGCCTTAGCTACTAAGTTAAGGTCGTCTTGTTCCAGAGCGCAAGCCTCACTGACGCACGTCTCCATGAGAAACGGCTCCTTACCAGAAGGATCCATTTCTTTCTGGAAATTTTCATCAGTGAGCTCAGTGAAGGAGATCGCGTTAGCGTCCTCCTTCCCTGTCGTGCTCGGCGAGTCGGTTCCGGCAACCGCTGGTGAGGCGAGTGCAAGAAGAACCGCAATGACAGCGGCTGGTAAGAGAGCGTTGGCGAGCCGAAGAGCCCGCAGTTTCTGTATGAGGGTTCGCATGATCTTCACTCCTTTGCGATAAAAGCGCCCGCGGTTCCACGAAACTCTTATGGACCAAGGCGCCAACTGGTTTCGACGTTTTTGTTGTCCTGCCACAACGCGTATGGCACGGCGGTTCTGGCCTGTGTAATTTAAAAAGAAGAGGCCGAACAACACGAATAAAACAATCTTGAGGACGTCGAATCCACCAGCAAGATTGTTAGCAGTAAGGTTTAGCATTTTGCACTCCTTCTAAAAGAGTGGGTAGTCGCCGTTTCGACACTACCCACTCAAACTGGCTTGTGATGCGGTGATCACCGGTCCACCCATGCTGTTACATCTTCCTCCGGCTGACCGATGGGCAAACCAACGCGAACGCGAAGGCGCCGATCTTTCCACCAGGAAAGGAACGATGAGAATGTGAGCAGAGCAGCTGAGACTGCACCAACCACAAAGCCGGCGACATGGGCCTCAAACGAAACACCGGTACTAACGCTGCTCAAAAGACCTGATGCGTTCTCATAGAACCAGGTCAAAAGAAACAAGGCAGCCGGTGCTTGAATGAGATAAAGACTCGTTCCTAGTGTCATTTTCGCCTTCGGGAAGAAGACAATATGCGCACCAAGGATGCCGGCAATCGCACCGCTAGCTCCCAGCGCCAAACCGGGAAACAACGGCGCATCTACCCACTGCAAGACATAACCAGCTATGCCCGCCAGAAAGTAGATGATGAGCAATCCGGCATGACCAACTCTGTCTTCAACAGATCTGCCAAAGGCAAGAAAGAAGCACATGTTGCCGAACAGGTGCTCGAAGTTGGCATGCCAGAAGATTGACAGCAGCAAGTTGAGAAAACCGATGCCAATCAATTTGGGATCAGCGGCAGCGAATGCGTCCGTAAGAAACTTCGGAATCATCGCGTGCGCACTTACGAATGAATCGACGGAATTCGCAGATCCAAGGGTTCGCTCAAGCACAAAGCAGATCGTGTTGAGCAAGACGAGAGCAAGCACTGCATATGGAATGCGCTTGCGTTTGACGTTGTCTGTAATGGGTAACATTTGGCACTCCTTTCGCAGCAAATCGTTTAGCGTTTGCCGCAGTTGAACTAAGCTCGCGTATGCGAACAGAATGATTACGAGGCACACCATGTTTGATGCGCATTGCGGTTCGAGTCCAATACCAAAAACGCTGTGGTTATCCCGTTATGCGCTTAAATCACAATTTAGTTTGGTATTTCTGGGATTCGAATGAATGAATAGGTTGGTGATAAATCAAAGTAGATGAACGGTCGCTAAGAACACAATTACCAGTAGATGAAAAATGATCGTTTTGTCGCTATATTGTCATGAGCATCAAATTCTATGTCGTTCAATATTTTAGAATAGCTTGGCAAGCCGCATTTAATCAAAGGTTAGCAGAGCTTCACTATACGAACCCTCTCGCTTGCACACCGGTCGACCACAGGTTCTAACCTGCTCCCAGCCTCGTTTTGCCTCACTTCTTTGCATCCAATAAATGTCTGGATCGCCTGCTGGGTATGGCACTGCCGGCGCCACCACCATCTCTTAGCAACCGGATAACTACCTCAAGTTGGTCAAAATAGTCAAACCCTTGACCGGTAGATTTCATTTGCGTTGAAGAGCCCATTTGGGCCAATTTGCATGAGTATTCTCAGTTTCCTTTAACCTACCGAATCCCTCTGGAAACATTTTAGGCATCTCATAAGACCTGAGCATCCCAAATTCCAAGGAACTCCGCATTTGAACAAATGCAAAGAGAGTTCCACGTAATCAAACGCGCCTGCGTTGCCACTTTCCACCTGTCACCTCAAAAGACAGGTATTGGGCTTCCGGGCGTTTCAACATGAAAGGAGTAACTATATGCAGTTCGAAAACCCACTCGTTCTGTGGCTTTTGATCGCGGTCGTATTGATCGTGATCGGGGCTCGCCGCAGACGAATTCCATTGCCCCACTCGAAGATTGCGCTACACGCCAATCTCACATCGTTCCTGCCCTTGCGGTTGCTTTTGTCTTGCACACTGGCATTTTCGCTTGCAACAGGAGTAGTTGCGCTTTCACACCCGACCACAATCGTAGTTGAGTATGCACAAGCGCTTGTAACGCGGGCGATCGACATTATGGTCGACGTCTCGGGTTCGATGAATGATGTCTTGAGCGACACCAGTCCGTCTTTCATGGTCGACGCCAAAAATCGCGGCATCGTTGTCCCTGAATACGACCCGGTGAAAGAGCCGAAACCTACGAAAGCTCAAGCGGCTTACGTCGGTGTCTGCACCTTTGTTGACGCTCGCAAAGACGATCGCATCGGATTCCAGGTATTCGACATGCGTGTTTATATGGGCTACCCGCTCACCATGAACCACAATCGCATATCCGAGAAACTTCCTCTCATTGTCACTAACAAGGCACATGGAGGAACCAACTTCGACGGTCCCAGTCGCAGTACGCAAAATATTGGTGCCATCCAGGGTGGCATCGATCACTTGCTCGCCATGGGACAAGAGAAGACACGAGTGCTTGTGATGGTGACAGATGGCGAGGATTCTATCGATCCGACCCGTGCTGCGGCCCTCAAGGAGCAGATCGATTCAAATCATCTTCGGATGTACGTAATCGGCGTAGGTCCTGCCTGGAAGACTGGCACTCCCGACCTCAAGCGGTTCGTTGAAAGCGTTAACGGGCGAGTTTTCATCGCCACGAACGCGGACGAACTTCTTGCCGGTATCGAGGAGATCAACAAGCTGGAAGCTTCCAGAATCACCGTAGGGACCATTGAGAAGAGGAAAGACGTTGGATTCGTGTTCATTTATGCGTCCATCGCTTCTCTGTTTATGTTCGTTGCGCTCGGTTTCCTCGTGCGCGACGAGAACTAAAGTAAAGGAGGTCTACCATGAGACCCAGAATCAGAAAATCGACGTTAGCACTTGCTGCCGTCATGTTACTGGGTGCTGGTACGCTCCATTACGCCTTTCGCCTCGCGCATTGGCAGAACGAGCAGATCAACGCCTATAACTTCGGCATAGCAGCCACTGCTCATGGCAACGCGCCACTGGCTCAATTGGCCTTCCGGGCATCGATCCGGCAGTACCAAGAGGCCAGTCACGCACCATGGGTGGTGCGGGTATTCTACCCACATCCCAATCGTGAATACGCAGCGCTCGCCTACTTTCAGTTGGTTCAAGATTTTTCTTTGACCCAAGAAGAGATTGCGGAGCGGG
>CAJCIF010000160.1 GCA_903970355.1 Actinomycetota bacterium | reverse complement strand
AAACGGCAAGTTTTTATCTCTACTCGCAACGATACTGTGGGTAGCCGGGTTTGCTATCCCTTTCATTGTTCCTAAAAACTGGCCATTCCTATGGCTCTCCGACGCGCTCCTCCTCATCGGCTTTTGGCCATTTCTTGTGCTATTAGGAGCCTGGTGGGCTTGGCTCTTACTGGGCATACTCAATTTCCTGATCGGCTGCGTCTTGGCGATTGTGCGCTATACCGGTGACGAAAATTTTCAAGGGCGCACAGACGTCATTCAAGTAAAACATCACCTCGCCGAATATCACTTCGAATACGTTTGGATGATAATTGGTATCATCTCTACGATCGTCGGCGTTGTTCTAATGATCAAAGCAATTGCAAATTGGATCGCCAATAGAAAGTCGAAATCGGGAGAATCGAAATGAAGGCAAATAAGTTATTGACTAAGTTATTGGCACTGACGCTGCTTACGATTTTCGGCCTGAATTTCAACCAAAGAGCAATTGCTGGTCCGCCAGAAGAGTTTCTCGGTGTCCCATTTGAGCGCGACGGAAAGGGTTGGACTTTCAATCCAGTTAAAAATGACGCCTCAGGTTTTTGGATAGAAATAGTGCCTGAGGGACAAACTGTAGATGATTGGAAAGAAATGCAGACCTATCAATTTACTCCTGGTGCACAGAAGACAACCACTGCGCAAGAGTTCAGAGACAAGTTCGTGGAAAAGGTCAAATCTCATGGTGTCCCGGTCGAAGTAACTAATCTAAGTGATACCAAAAATGATGTAATGTTCGAGTGGCGAATTCTATCCGGACCACTAGCTCAATCTGAAATTGATCGAATCATCGCAGGCAATTTCGGAATTCACTTCTATCACTACGCCACAAAAAATCTCAAACAAAGCCCGGCCGCCCACAAAAAGTGGATTGAAATTTTAAAAGACGGGAAACTGCAGAGCCAGGCTGAAATGGCTGCCGACGAAGGAAAAGCAAAATAAGAGGGCGATAGCTACTGCTTAGCGGGCTCTTTCGTGTCGTCAGCCTTGCTCTCGCCTTTTGCTACTTCGGGAGATGGTGCTTCTTCTTCCGGCTTCAACACTTTGAGAAGGTAGTGTTTCTCGGAATCCATTCGTTTGGGCACCACCCCGGTAAGTTCTTCCAGGTGTTTGTAACCTTGCACGCGTTGATCTGAAAATTCGGAGCGGCGCGCTACATAAAGCCATTGCTTAACGAGATAGTTGAATAGCTTGGGATCTTTCTTAAGTTGACCGTCCAACTTTTTCTCGAGTGCTTCCGAATAGAGAATTCGCCCATCCATATTGTTAGGTGCAATCTCCACAGCCTTTTGCAAAACGGTGATCGCATGTTCGAGATTACCTGTGCGCAGGGCATCTTCACCCTCCAGACGCAGCCTGTTCGGCAACGGCACGCCCATTTCTACGTTTTGATCGGTAGTGACATTTTTCTTTTCCGTGCCAACCTTAGATGTATCCATTATGAAACTGGGCGTTGGTTTATCTGTATCTTTCTTTGCATAGCACGGAGAAATCGCCAAACCAAATGCAACAAAAATTACGGCCGGGGAAACCTCCCGCCACTTTGTTTCGACTGCACTAATAAATGGATGCCAATTCTGCATTGTCGCCTATCCGGTTGCCCTAGCGTGGAATTTTCGCGTTGGGTCGCGGTTGTTCGGCTGCACGCAACGACTTAATTGCATCATCGATATTGCTGGCCGAGTATATGTAACTGCCCGCCACTAAAACATTGGCACCAGCAGCAGTGACAATCTTGGCCGTCTCTGCATTAATGCCACCATCTACGGATATATGTAGATCCTTTTTTCCGGCCCGCTCGAACATCTCTCGAATGGTGGTTATCTTCGGAACAACCTCATTAATAAACTTTTGCCCGCCAAAGCCCGGGTTGACCGTCATTACGAGCACCAGATCCACATCATCAATGACATAGGCCAAGCTATCTGGTGGCGTAGCAGGATTTAAGGCAACCCCTGCCTTCTTGCCCAGCTTTCTTATGTGAGAAAGAGTTCGTTGCAAATGAGTGGCTGCTTCGACGTGCACCGTAATGTAAGTGGCGCCTGCTTCTGCGAAATCTTCCAGATATCGATCGGGATCGGTAATCATCAGATGAACGTCAAGTGGAATTTTGGCAATCTTGCTCAGGCTGCGAACCACCGGCGCACCGATTGTCAGGTTGGGTACGTAGTGCCCATCCATTACGTCGACATGTATCCAATCTGCAGTTGCGCTTTCGGCTCGTTCAACCTCGTGGCCGAGCTGGGCAAAATCAGCAGAAAGAATTGAAGGTGAAATGACTAAAGACATCGTTCCCGGCCGCTTGTTAACAACACAATGATAATAACCGATTTCCTATGAAGTTCTTTTTAAACGCACTCAGCAACGTACGCATATGCAGCAAATACACAGCGTTGTAGGTTACTCTGGCATTGTAAAGTAATCTGATTCAGAGAGAGCGACTAAAAAATTGAAACTTACAGACGAACAATTGGAATACCAGAAGCTGTCCAGGGATTTCGCCCAACGCGAAATAGCCCCGTTAGCTGCTTCAGCCGACAAAAGTGCTGCCATTCCTGAACCTCTTCTTGAGAAAATCAAGGAACTTGGCCTTTTGAATGTTCGTATCCCTGATGAATGGGGTGGATTGGGCTTATCCATACAAGATGCCACAATCATTGCCGAAGAATTTTCAGCCGGATGCCCGGGTATTGCCAGTGCCTTCATCGCTTCAGAGCGTGCTCTTACGCCGGCTCTCCTGATCGGTAGCAAAGCACTAAAAGATAATGTCTTAGGTTACATGGCCAATAACGCTGGTTTCCTTGGCTGCGCACCCGTTGACGAGACTGGTACTTCTGAAGTAATTGCCACCGCCGGTAAGAACGAATACACGTTTAGCGGCCAGGTGCGTTTGATGCAAAACCTCACACTCGCCAAATATTTTTTCGTTGTTGCCAGATTGAGTTCTTCTCTCAGTTCTTCAGGCGGAAGCGCACCAGATTTAGTAGCAGCATACCTGCTTGCCGACACTGAGGGATTCAATCGAATTCCGAGTGAAAAGCCGCTTGGACTGAGAGCCTGTGATATCGGCACCTTAGAGCTAAAAGACGTTGTGGTTACTGTAGGCAACATCATTCGACTAAATGACAAACCATCAATTTTCCACGACATAGCTAGCTGCAATCATCCTATTAGCGCTGCCGGTGCGGTCGGATTAGCTAGTGCAGCCCTTGCTCATGCAACTGAATATGCAAAAGAGCGCAAAACTTTTGGTACAGCTATCGCACAACACCAGGCAGTAGGGTTCATGCTTGCCGATATGAATAAGGAAATTGAAGCAGCTCGATTGCTGGTCTGGCGTGCGGCCAAATGCGCTGATGCCCGTGTTTTTGACGAAGAACTTTCCTTGAGTGCTAAGGCACAAGCGCAAACGGTCGCCATGCAAGTTGCTACCGATGCTGTTCAGGTTTACGGTGGTTACGGATATTCAAAAGAGTATCCGGTTGAAAAATTGATGCGTGATGCTAAAACATACGACGTATACAACCACACAGCACAAGCGCACTATGCTGAAATAGGAAAGCAACTGCTTCAGAGCCATTGATGGAGACCGGCCTATGTCCGTCAAAGATCTCAAAAAAGGCGACAAGTTGTATGTAAAGGCCCCTCCTTATTACAAGGATGAATATCTCTACGAAGTAACGAGCGCTGGCGAAAAGCTTATTCGAGCCACGCTTTACCACTCACCAAAAGTACGCAAAAATTGGTCCGCCAAAGAACTGCATGTTCTTTTCCAGATGGGCATGGTGCGTCTTGCCGACACTACCGAGAAGGTTTAGCGTGATGCGTTGAGTGGTGCCTGGAGTGCCGCCTGACCGGTTTCTTTGGCTTAGGCAGCGGTTTAGGTTCCACTTTCTGAGCTGTTGTCTCAGCAGTTTCATCAGTATCATCGTCGTCTTTGTTCACCGGTACAAATGGTATTTTCATTTTCGGAATGGCGTGCGGTACCCCTCCTGGGAAAACCGCTTCCACAGCGAATCTAACCGCACAGAAAAACAACGAACCAGCTATAAAGCCATAGAAAATTGTTTGTCCAAGCGTGCGCACACCTTTGCGAAAACGCAGTGCATGCCGCTTGGTTCGTACGTGTGCAGCCGCAGTATCTTCATCTATGCGGCGCGTCATATCCATCTGGCGAGCACCCGCTTTGAGGATGCTGCCTCCCATCTTGTTTGTGGCTGCGGTTTGACGCCCGCAGACGACGCAAAACTTCAATCCGAAATTGAGAGTTGCGCCACAGTAGGGACAGTTTGAGGACATTAACTTACAAGCTCGCGATCATAGGGAGCAATACCCGCACTTTTCCAGCAATATTAGATCTGCCTTTAGAAACCGACGATGCAATCAAACTATGTACTAAGCGGTAACGCCTTCTTTAGCGTTATACCGAGTGAACATTTCAGTTATTGATTGCTTGTCGTGCGCAAGCGTTTGTTGTGTACCGTTGAGCTGGATAACTCTTTCTTTCAACTCTAGAATCTGCTGCTCAATCAACTTGATCTCTTCAGTGATCTCAGTTTCAGTCAGAGTCAGGGCGTTGGCTAGCGTGCCAAATGCTTTTTCTAGCTCGTTTTCTGCCATGCCGGGTTCCTTTCAGGGAGATGGGGGCGATCATCTCTAATTTTACCTATTTGAGAGGGAGTGCACTTTCATATTCCCGCTCCGTGCAAATAAATCTCTATCGGGTCATCCATGGGAGCCCCAAGTGTGCCTGAGTTCGACTTGTCATTGCCATTGCTTCCCGACTCAGAATGCCCAACCTTAACTTTTTCTGGCTCTTCGCCATTACGCACGGGCGTAGTGATGCTCATAAGCGCCTCAGGGCGGGCCATATCACTCTTCAGGGCCGCCACGGTCTTCTCAAGGGTGGCAATTTTCTCGTTCAATCTCTTGATAGCCTCCGCTTCCGGATCCGGATTTTCGACCTTGATACCGTCTTTGCGAACGATGCGGCCGGGCACCCCAACCACCACACTATTGGGTGGAACGTCTTTGAGAATGATGGAACCTGAGGCAATTCGAGACCCATCGCCTACTGTTATGTCCCCTTGAATTTCTGCTCCGCTACCAACTACGACACCGTTACCGAGCGTAGGGTGACGCTTCAAATTGCGCGTGGCGCTACCCATTCGGGCTTCCGGACCAGCGCCTAAGGTAACACCTTGATAAATAACGACATCGTCTCCGACGATAGCCGTTTCACCAATTACAACGCCCATGCCGTGGTCTATGAAGAGCTTTCTGCCCAGTGTGGCACCAGGATGAATCTCAATACCGGTAAGGACGCGACTGAAATGCGAAACGAAACGGGCTAGAAACAGATGTTTGGAGAGCCAAAGCTTATGCGCAAAATAGTGCAGGGTAATAGCATGAAAACCGGGATAACAGAAAATGACTTCCCGCTTGCTTTTGGCGGCTGGGTCCTTTTCGAAAATTGTTTCTATGGTTTCTTTGGCTATGTCGAAGAACATCTAGCGTTTCCTGGTCGAAGCGACTCATGCCCCGATATATGTATCTTATAAAATTGTGGATGCGGTTGCCCTATTATCATGAGCATCCGTTACGAGTTGTGAGATTGGCTGGTGCTAGGGCTAGGGGTATTTCAATATTTCGCTTTCTTTGGGATGGCGGCCAAGCCAGGTTACTTTGCCTGATTCCAGATCGCGCACTGCCCCGACAATTTGCACTTCGCCGCTCTTCAACTTTTTTCGCACTGGCGGACTACCCACCATTATGTTTTGCATTGTGAGGAAGACGTTCTTTTGAATTGCTGCATCCAGCAATTCTTCATGGCTGGCTTTGGGATGATCCATGCGAGCTTCAGCCACTGCAGGCGCGATCATTCTCATCAGGTTATTCAATTGGCCGTCAAATTGTGCGCCGGAGACCGCACCGTCCACGGCACCACATTTAGAATGACCAAGCACCACAATGAGCGGAGTGCCAAGGTAAGCGACACCATATTCAACAGTCGCCAAACCCGCTGTATCACAGACGTTGCCGGCGAGGCGCACTACGAATACATCTGCAAAACCTTGATCGAAAACTACTTCCGTCGGCACGCGTGAATCGGAGCAACCGACAATAGTCGACAATGGCTTTTGTCCAAATTTAGCTGTTTCAACGCGGCGTTCGATATCTATTCGCCTGTGCTTGCTTATGCCAGTCAAATAGCGTTCATTACCCTGTTTGAGGCGTGTCAGCACTTCGTCGGGAGTTGGTTGTGAATCTGCGAGTGAAATCGGACATACAACGAACGAGGTTAACAACAAGAGTGCTGCAAATTTCCTCATGATATCCTCCCGGGTTTTGTCAGAGAATTTTGGGGTGAGGTTGAAGGTGGCTCCCTAAGCGACTTTCACTACCTGTCGGTTTTCGAGCCAGAATTCCGACACCCTTCTGTTAATACTTTTTGGCAGGGCGTCCAATTTAACATGTCATGAAATTTTCTGACGCCGGAGGTTGCATTTCGCAGATCATTGGTAGGAAATTGGTGGGAAATTTGGTGGGAATTTGGTGGCAAAAGACGAAACAATTTGGGAAAGACGAAACTCTCGGAAACGCGTATTAGGGCACCAATAAGGCTCGAAAGCGCGTTCACGATGGATCGGTTGAAATAGAAGGAAGTGGTTGGCAGATCGATATTGAAGAGTCAGCGATGGCACCATATATGGTGAGGTCCTAATTTCATCTGAATCTTTACTATTTGAAACACGCGTAACATTAGTCACAAACGGTTGCCATCGCATCCCAACACACTTACGCTGTCATCAGCGGCTTTTACAAGAGAGCTCGCACACAATCTAATAAATCAAGTCGGCTATTCAGGAAGGGGACGGTCTTGTTGTTTGTTCCAGCTTTAGCGCTTCCATAAAATTCGAATTGAGGTACTCAAATGTATGAACGAATTAGTGAGCCCAGCTCACCACTATTTAAATTAGCGGGTCGCAGTCAGCCTCGCGTCAAGTTAGTAATCACAGATGTTGATGGCACATTGCTTTCCTTTTGGGATTATTTTGTGCCGGCGATGCGTGAGTTTCTGAAAGAAGTTAGCGCGCGTCTCGACACTCCGGTATGCGAACTAGCAGAAGATATCGGCCGCATCATCGAACGACGCGGCACTCACGAATATCCCTGGTTACTGGAAGAGACAAGTTTTGCCTGGCAACACTTCGCATCGAAACCCGAGCAGTTTGTCGAGTTATACGTCAAACCATTTTGGGATGCACTTGATACCAACCGTCTCAAGTATTTGCGGCCTTTTCCGGAAGTGATGGACACACTGGAAGAGTTAAAACGCAAAGACATTAAGATCGTTGCGCTCAGTGATGCACCAGAGTACATGGCGCGAGTACGCAACAAGCAAGTATTCGATGGATTACTCGATGCGGTATATGCACTGGAAACGGTTGAACCGTTACCGGACGATATCTGGCAACCTATTACTTTGGGACACGGCAGAAAACGCATTAAACAAATGCGCCAGGAGTCTCAACCCAAAACGGCCTTCCATGTGTTGCCACGCCATTTCGAGAAACCAGCTCCAAATGGACTTAATAGGATATTGAAGGAATTCGGCGTCTTCCCGCAGGAAACTATTTTTATAGGCGACAGTCTCGCCAAAGATGGCTTGCTGGCTTCGTCGCAGGGCATTCGGTTTATCTGGGCGCACTACGGCATTCACCTGCCAGCCGAATATGATGAAATGATTCAATTCGCGTTGCAACCGGAAGGCAGCGCCAAAACGAGCGCACCTGAAAGACCGCCACTGGTTCAAGCTATCGCTGCCCGCTATGACGAACTTCTCAACCACCTGTAAGCCCAGTCCTGAGAATTTCAACATCTTTGATACTCTTGCCGGTAATCCTGATATATATGTTGATTGCATTCGGTTCAGGAGAATAACGCGATGAAGTTGCGCAGCAGTGTTTTTGGCTGGAAGTCAGTATGGATGGAACTTGCCGAAGAATGGAAAGGCGAATTCATCGACGATCACTCTTTAGTAACCCTCCGTTTGCCACATGCGGAAAAACCCTGGCACGTTACTTTCCAAATGCACGCGCATGGTAAGCCCGCCGGTGAAACAACCGTTATCGCCGCGCCATTCGTAGCTCGCCATCCTTTCAAATTTGCCATTCGCAACTCGAAAACAGTCGAAGAACTAGCTAAAGTGTTCGGCATGCAGGATATCGTTATCGGCGATCCTGATTTCGATCGTGACTACATCATTCAAGGGAATCACCCCGATCATGTAATCGACTTCTTCTCGCATCCTGGCATCAAAGAAGCGATCAAGCAACAAAGCAGCATCAACTTGAGCATCATGGACAGCCGCAACAAACAATTCGGCATTGCTCCGCCGCCTCACGAAAATGTTCTCCTCTTTGTCGAAAAGGGCCATATCAATAGCTTTGACCGCAACTCTTCGCTATACGAATTGATGCACAACACTCTCGACCACCTCCACACCCTCGGCGTTGCCTCCCAAGACAGACCAGGCTACGTCGTATAAGACAAGAAGTCTAAAATCGAAAAAGGGCGGTTCTGCAGAACCGCCCTTTTTGTTGTGAATTTGGGAGTGTTGTGGGGGCGGGTGTGATGTACGGGCCAATAATGTACCGGGCAATAGTGTAGGGGCGGTCTTTAGCCGCCCGCTATATATATGTGGGCATGGCAATGCCATGCC
>CAJCIF010000159.1 GCA_903970355.1 Actinomycetota bacterium | reverse complement strand
TGTCGCGCTACATTAGTCATATCAACGGTGCGTGGTTTCGCGAAGTGGCCACGAACGCCGAGGGACACTAGAGAAACGAAGGCAAGCGCTTTGCCGGATACGATACTAGAAGGTCCGCCTGACACGAAGGACTGACTGAAGTGGCAGGAAATACTGAGCTCGTTAGCCACGAGCAGCCAGGCAGTAGCAAAACACCACCGTGACTTGTTCACTGTGGTGTTTTTGTTTGTTAAAATGGGCTTTCAACATAGGTTGTTATCTCAAATGAGCACGGCTCGTAATTTGTCAGCATCGTCATCCAAAGCTAAAAAGGCGGGTGGCAGCGGCACTACATCTCAGATTCGCAAAACTGAGTTGGACAACGGCGCTCGTATACTGACTGAAGTAGTTAGCGGCGTTTACTCCGCTTCAATCGGAATCTGGGTTGATGTAGGTTCCGAAGACGAGAGCCCGCAGATAAATGGTGTTTCTCATTGTCTTGAACATATGCTCTTCAAGGGCACAAAAAATCGGAACGCCGAACAAATTGCTCAGGAAATCGAAGATGTGGGCGGCAGTTTAGGCGCAGCCACAGGAAAAGAAAATACTTGCTTCTATGGGCATGTGCTCGGTGAGCAATTGCATGTCGCCATCGATTTGTTGTGCGACATGTTAATGAACGCCTCTTTGCGAGCCGAAGATCTCGATCTCGAAAGACAGGTAATCCTCGAAGAAATCAAAATGTATGAGGATGACCCCGAGGATTTTGCGCACGAAACTTTATTATTGAATATCTGGCCCGAGCACGCCCTTAGTCGTCCAATTACAGGAACGCACGAGAGCGTTAGCAATCTTTCCGAAAAAATTCTGAAAGACCATGTCAAAAACTACTACACACCTGAAAAGCTTGTGATCTCGATCGCCGGCAGCTTCGATGAAGCGCAAGCAATCGAAACGTTCTCGCGTCTAATCAGCCCACGCAAAGCCGGAAAGAAAACCAAAACATCACACTTGCCAAAAACAGTACCTTTTCAACTGATCAAACACAAAGATATAGAACAAGCTCACATCTCAATTGCGGCCGAAGGAATTACCGCCACAGATCCTCGCCGCTTTCCGTTGGCTGTTCTCGATCTTTGCCTGGGTGGCAATATGTCTTCTCGACTTTTCCAAGAAGTCCGCGAAAAAAGAGGGCTTGTATACAGCATCAATACCTTTCGTGAGAGCCATCGCGAGACTGGTCTTTTTGGTGTTTACGCCGGAGCGAGCCCACGTCACGTAACTGAAGTACTCAAGCTTATTTCGAAGGAACTCAAGCGCGTTAAAAAGGATGGATTCACTTCAAGGGAAATAGATCGAGCCAAAACTCAATTGAAAAGTGAATTATTACTTGGGCTGGAATCCATGCGCAATCGCACCGCCCGTAATGCCTACAGTGAACTGTTTTATCATCGCCAGTTGAGTGTCGATGAGATTTGCCGGGACATCGATAAGGTCACATCTGAAGATGTTGTTACACTGGCGAGAGAAATTTTTGTTCCGGATTCTCTGTCAATGGTTATTGTCGGACCCAAGGAAGAATTGAAAAATTTGCCCAAGGAAAGCCCACTAAACTGCTAATCGACTACCATCATTCCCATTTCTGCGAGGTGCCTAGTGAGCGTAATTCAATTAAAAATAAAAAGACTGCCCCATTGCAAAGCTCTTCCAAAGCAGGCGACAAGCGGATCTGCTGGTATGGATTTAACAGCAGCAATCAGTGAACCGCTGGTGCTCGAAGGTGGAAAGCGCACTCGCATACCAACCGGCATAATCGTACAGATTCCGGAAGGATATGAAGGCCAGGTAAGACCGCGTTCCGGACTAGCAGATAAAGCCGGAATAAGCCTTACCAACTGCGTTGGCACAATCGATTCCGATTATCGTGGTGAAGTACTGGTGCTTGTCATCAATCATAGCGACGCTCCTTATACCTTTGAGCCGGGCGAAAGAATTGCACAAATGCTCATTACACCTGTGCCCAAAGTGGAAATCGTTGAAGTTGATGAAGTTGATGACGGCAACGAAAGAGGTGCCGGGGGATTTGGCTCTACCGGCAAGACGTTGTTGACGTCGGAGAGATCGAAATAGGCTTGGCAGGGAGTGCGTTGGAAAGGGCGGTGAACGAAACCGCCCTTTTTCTGTACATAATGTATGGACATTGGCGTTGCCATGCCCAAAATTAAGAGGAGAAGATGAGTTCAAATTCAGAGAGTAACGAAACGATAAAGGTAGTTATTGCGGGCATCGCCGGACGAATGGGACGCTCAAGTGCCCAGGCGATCCTCGCTGAGCCTGGCTTAGAGCTGGTTGGCGCTTTCGACCGCAGCGACTCACCTCTAATCGGTAAAAGTCTGGAGAAGGTGCTAGGTATTTCAATTCCAGACAAGACTGATATACTTGTCAGCAATGGTTTTTCAGATTGCCTTACTCATTGCACCCCCGATGTCGTTCTCGACTTCACAGAAGCAAAGAGTGCTCTCGCGCTTGGTCTCGTTGCAATCGAAGCTAAAGTACGACCAGTAATCGGCACTTCCGGCATACCGGCTGATGGTCAGAAAGCCCTGGCAGAGGCAGCCTCAAAAGCAAAAATTGGAGCATTGGTGATACCAAACTTTTCGATCGGAGCAATATTGATGATGGACTTTGCTCGCAGAGCGGCAGAGCACTTCGAATATGCAGAAGTTCTGGAAACACATCGAGTCGGCAAACTTGATGCACCATCCGGAACAGCCATGCACACCGTAAAAGAAATTGAAAAATCAGGAAAGGCCTATAACACTGTTGCAGGCACCGAACATTCGCTCCTCGATGGTGCCCGTGGTGGCAAGAGCAATGCCGGAGTAAGAGTGCATTCTATTCGCATGCCAGGCGTGCTTTCGCACCAAGATGTAATTTTCGGATCAGACGGCGAAATGCTCACCATTCGACACGACAGTTTTAATACCAGCTGCTTCAACCCCGGCATTAAACTTGCCATTCGCTCAGTAATGAAACTAACCACACTGGCAGTTGGTCTGGATCAATTTGTTTTAAATGGATAATTTAGATGGAGATGAACGATCGTGATTGAAAATGATGGTGGTTTATTTGGCAGATTACCAACGGCCATGGTGACACCATTCGATGAGAAGTTGAATATTGACTGGACAGCGGTAGATCGTGTTGTCGATCACCTCATCGAAACCGGCACGACAGCCATTGTAGTTTCCGGCACCACGGGCGAAAGCCCTACTCTCGAAGAAGATGAGCAAGTGGAACTGCTAAAACGAACAATCGCCAGAGCAAAGAGCCGCGTCAAAATCATAATGGGTACAGGCACCAACTGCACCCGTAAAACAGTCAAGGCGACACAGCAAGCTGAAGCTCTCGGAGCCGATGGCGTCCTTGTTGTTGTGCCTTATTACAACAAGCCAAGCGCAGAAGGTTTGTTTGCCCACTATTCTGAAATTGCAAAATGCACTACTTTGCCAATCATGCTCTACAACATACCTGGGCGCACTGGTATCAATTTGCCGGTTGAAACCACCGTTGAATTGGCAGAGACATATCCAAATATTTACGCATTGAAAGACTCAACCAGCAACACCGATCAAACGGCTGAAATAGCCAAGAAAGCGCGCCGCGATTTCCACATTTTTACAGGTGACGATCAGGCCCTTCTGCCATTCTTAGGTGTTGGTGCTTGCGGAGTTGTCAGTGTTGCATCGCACATCGTTGGCAGCCAAATTGCCAAATGCGAAAAGGAATTTTTCGCAGGCAATCTCGATGCAGCCCGAGCCATTTATTATGAATATCTCCCGCTCTTCCGAGGGCTCTTCACTGCTCCCAACCCCACCTGCATAAAATATGCCATGTCGACGCTTGGCTTGTGTAAGCCACATTTGCGCCTTCCTCTCGTCGAATTAAATACGCAACAGCGTGAAACGCTTGATACTCTCCTTAGCAGTGTCAAACTTGATAAAACAGCATCACGGTCTAAGGCACTCACATCCTAGTTTATGACCAATTCAGAGCCCACACCGAAAATACACCATGTGCCCGAAAGGGATGCTCTTAACAGCATCAACTTCGCAAACAACACCCTCAAAATCGTTCCATTAGGCGGGCTCGGTGAGATAGGCAAGAACACCATG
>CAJCIF010000158.1 GCA_903970355.1 Actinomycetota bacterium | reverse complement strand
CGTATCGCCAAAGAACTCGAACAATCTTTGAAGCGATTGAAAACAGATTATGTAGACATTTATCAGGTTCACCGCTTAGACGAGACAGTCCTCTTAGAAGATGTTGCCGAAGTGTTGGAACGACTATTTGTGCAAGGCAAAATTCGCGCCATTGGAGTAAACAACTTTTCGATTCATCAAATTGAAAGGTTCACCAAAGTTGCTCCTGTCCATACCATTCAAGCGCCATTCAATATATTTGAACGAGAAATAGAAAAAGAGCTCCTGCCCTACTGCGCCAAGAACAACCTGAACGTTATAACTTACGAGGCGATTTGCCGCGGACTTCTAGGCGGGTCGATCACAAAAGAAACTCAATTTGCACCTGGCGATTTCCGAAACAGCGATCCAAAATTCCAAGATCACCGCGCCAAATATTTAAGTGCAGTCCTTCAGCTGGATGAATTTGCCAAACAAGAATATGGAAAATCCGTTTTGGAATTGGCCTTACGCTGGCTTCTTGATGCCCCGGGAATTACATCTGCATTGTGGGGCATTCGCAAATTAGATCAACTTGCACCACTCAATAGATTAATGGGCTGGCATTTAGATCAAGCCGCGCTAAACAAAGTAAACGAAATTGTTTCGTCTACAATCCAAACGGAAATAACTGCTCCGCCATCTCAAGCAGTGACTGGCACCACGCCATTTTCTAAATCAAGCTAATCCGTTCAAGTCGGAGCTCAACTTGAGATGTTTGTGCTTTCTCTGCAGAATGTTTTTGACGTACGTTGAATCTTTTTCCGTTTGTTCGGAACGATTGAGCGTTTCCTTCCGATGCTGAAGTGCATCTGAAGGCACGGTTGCCATAGCGCAGGGCGATTGTACAAAGCAGAACAAGAAGAGCGCTCCCCAGCTTAATAGTTTTGCAAAACTTTTCATCGGGATCACCTCCACGAGGATTCCTCAGGCAGATTGAATTTCGCTTTCAGAATTATCTCTGTCGCGAACTAGTTGAATAACCGGAGCTTCCGGCGCCGAGTATGGTTCTAACTCGGACAGCGTGCGTCTTACACGATGCACTACATAAGGATTGGCATCTTCCGCTAGATGTTCCAGAACTTTCGGCGGTGTATTCGCATCTTCGGCAAGACTGAAACGGACAGTCGGATCTGTATCCTGGATGAGAACAATCAGAATGTGATGCGGAACTGATTGATTAGAACCGAGCGCGATTCTCACATCAGGATGAGCATCATAGACAAGGCTTTCCAGTACTTCTACGGGTGTGCGCGGATTTTCCGCGACGCGCATTCGCACTTTAGGAGCGGCGCTTTTTGACAGTAACATGAGCGTTTCTATCGGTGTGTCCGATGCACCGGCAAGAATGTATTGTTCAAACACTTCTCGGGAATCCAGACTCTCTAGCAACATTCGGAAAATCCTCCGTCAGTGCATCCGAGGGGCTCACCACTCTAAATTTCGGAACTCCTTGAACTACCAGTAGCAGCCTGCGAAGCTGAGGCTGCCTGTCTAATGAGCGTTAAATCGGGGGGGGTTGCGACGTGCAGGGATCAGGGCACCAAGGAATAAGTTTCCACACTCCATTAGGTAGCAAAAATCCGAGCCCGTGGGCCCTATCTTAACATTTTATTCGATTATTTTGAATCCCTGTCATAGAGCGCATTTCCATGGTTTTACAACCGGCGTATTATCGTTCCAAAACGCCTTACCAAACGCTTTAAAAGTACCGTTCAAAAACACGGCGAGCCCGAGTAGGACTGGACAACAATACTTCCAGTATCATCGTGGATTGGGGCGAATAACGAACGTCCGTTAATCTCATTTCCATGGTACGTACTAGTTCGCAAGCCAAGATAAAAGCTCTGTTCTCATCATCTCCGCAGTCGAAGCAGCGACTACCCAATCTAAGCAGTAGGACGACAATGAGAAGATGGTGCAGCCCGGATAATAAGCTTAAGCCAGCAAAACCTGGTCCAAAAAATAGTTTTGAAAAGAGCTTGGCGTAGACAAATCGATCCAGCAAGTTCTCAATCTTACCGTTGGGTTTAGAACCAGAATTAATATCGACTGGCAGACCGGCAATTTGCAAGCTTGGACATGCATGAGCAAAAACCAGGCGCTTCATGAGCGCCTGAGTATCAATATCGGTATGCAACTCCTGATAGGGATTTTCCGGCAAATAAAACCCGCTAAACAAATCGAGCAAGTGCGCATCGATCAACTCCGGCGGTGACTCCATAGGTGGTGTCTTCTCCGCATCAGTTCTGATCGGCAATTGACTTTCTACAAATGCGGCAAATTCAAGAATTTTCTCTTCCGGCGATCCCTTTAAAGAAAACCAATTAGAAACGAATCTTTCTTCCAGACCGAGATAACTTTCCCAGGAAAGCGGGACACCGTCTATTAGTTGAAGCGAGCGCCATTCTTTTTCGTCACGCACAAAAAGTGTGCGAAAGAGCGAAAGTTTTTCCTGAAGAAGTGACTTTTGCTCCAACAAAGGCCGCCCAGAATTCAATAAAACACCCGTGCTCGCAAAACTCACCGAAGCATAAGTTCCCGTTGGTGTAGAACAAAACGTATAAGGAAACAGAGAACACATAGCAGGTTTAGCATTTGCACCATATTCAGTGTGCAACCGGCAGCGGTTTTCGGTATCAAGAAATTCACATCGACCATCTGGCAGTTTGTTCAAATAGTGAGTGAACATTTCAAAACGTTTGGAAAATAGTTGGTTGAACTTAGTGACTTTAGCACCGCCCATTTCCCGCAAGCGTTCCAGATCTTGCTCCGTAATTGGAACAGGCCACTTTAGGCAACAATTTCCACAGCCTGTACATTCAAAATTAAGACCAGCCGGAATATGAAGGACATCTTCCCGTACTGCCTTCTCTGTTTGCACTATGCCTCCAGCCTAAGCCTGCTTTTGCGGCGATCCCTTTTTGCGAACGACGATGACTGTGCAGGGAGCATGGGCTAACACCGATACCGACACGCTTCCCATCACAAGACGCTCAAATCCTCTCCGGCCATGCGAGCCGACTACGACTGCATCAGCATTCCACTCTCCGGCCATCTCACAGATTTTCTCATCTGGAAAACCCTGCACGACTAGTGCTTCTGCCGTTACGTTCGGACCAATTGTTTTCAGTTTCTCGGCAGTTTTACCAACTAGTGCTTTGCCATGTCGTTCGGCATCTTCCATTAGCGCCGTCCAATAGGTTGGTGGCAAATCCCAAACAGGAGGCGGTTGAATAGTGTGCACCACTCTAAACTGAATATCCGCAGGCCATGTTTCGGCGAGCAGATATTCTGTAATCAGCTCTCCAAAATTTTCATCTTCAACAGCCACGAGAACCTTTCTCATAGTGCCACCTCAGCTTTTAAGATTTTCAATTTTGCCCTGCGATTCATTGAGTTGCACTTGCATCTGCGATTTAGTTGGTTTGATGATAATCACTGAACAAGGTGAAAGAGAAGAGATACTCATAGAGACACTGCCCAGCAAGAGCCGGCTCAATCCCTTGCGTCCATGAGATCCCATAAGAATCATATCGGCGGGCCATTCTTTTGCTATCAACAAAATTTCGTCTTTCGGATTGCCCTCACCGACTACCTCTTCAACCTCATGGTTGGGAAATTTTTGTTTGATCATTTGGGCGACATTACTGGTTAGCGTTTTGCCAAAGCGCTCAGAATCAGCGACCATT
>CAJCIF010000157.1 GCA_903970355.1 Actinomycetota bacterium | reverse complement strand
GGATTCGATGCACTGGGATTCGATGCACTGGGATTCGATGCAGCGGGATTCGATGCAGCGGGATTTTGAGTGGCCGGATTTGGAGCGGCCGATTCACTTCCTGATTCAAGCGTAGGTGAAATCGCCTGAGCCGTTAGATTTGACGGTTTTGAAGTGGTGGGTCGTTGCACCACATTTGATGCCGATTTTGAGTTTGCACTGGTCGTTTTCGATTCCTTGATTCCATTATTTCCGTCTTCTTTTGCCATGAGGGGAATAAGAGGACGCAGCACGATGGAAGAGTCTGAATTTTGACCCAGTGCCGACGCGGAAGCTAAGAAAAATAAGAAACCAAGACAAAGCTTATTCGCCCGAAGCAATACCAAATGGGCTCCTGGTAGGTTTTTAAACCAATAACTACGAGTGCGGGGGATACGCAAATTTCAAAAACGAATATAGCAGTGCTCGATAGCTAAGAGGACTAGTAAAAGATCAAGAATTCGAAAAGAATAAGTTGTCAGTGCGCTGAACAGACGGTCGGTTGCAAAGCACGTCTTGATAATTTCTTGATACTGTTTCCGCTAAACTTTTGGATGGTGACCTCTAAGGCAATGAACGTGCTCGATTTTATTTACGTTGGATTGTCAATTATATTCTTTGCTCTTACCGCCGCATATGTGTCTGGTTGCGACAGTATTTAGCAGGCTAGGAGCAGGAGTCTATGGCTTTCGATTTTTGGCTTGGCGCAATGGCTTCTATAGGCCTTTTCGGTTACCTTTTGTATGCGCTGTTATTTCCCGAAAAGGTTTAGGTAGTCAATTTGACGCTTGCTGGTTGGTTGCAAATCGGACTGTTCGCAATCGTATTACTAATCCTTACTAAACCGGTCGGGAATTATATCTACTTGGTTTTGGAGAGCCCTGACCGCTTTTCTGTTCCTCTTCTCACTCCTTTTGAACACTTTACATACAAGCTCTTCGGGGTGGACGAGCGTAAAGACATGGCGTGGAAAGAATATGCCTTTGCACTTATCGCATTCTCGTTGGTCTCACTTATTTTCAGCTATGCCGTGTTAAGAGCGCAGGGTTTTCTTCCCCTCAATCCTATGCATTTCTCAACATCATCGGCTCCATCCTACGCCACCGAAATGACACCAGATCTCGCGTTTAACACTGCGGTTTCTTTCACTACGAACACAAATTGGCAAGCTTATGTTGGCGAAGGCACGATGTCTTACCTATCCCAGATGCTTGCGCTCGCATTCCACAACTGGGTATCAGCAGCAGCTGGTATTTCGGTAGCTATAGCACTCGTTCGAGGCTTCGCTCGAAAAAACGCTTCAGGACTTGGTAATTTCTGGGCAGACATGACGCGATCGTGCCTCTACATTTTATTGCCCATCTGCTTTGTCTACAGTCTTGTCCTCGTTGCACAGGGCGTACCGCAGACTCTTGAGCCTTACGTAAATGCTGTGACACTCGAAGGGAAATCCCAACTTATTCCCCTTGGTCCTGTTGCATCGCAAGAGTGCATTAAGATGCTTGGCACTAATGGTGGTGGCTTCTTCAATGCCAACAGTGCTCACCCATTTGAAAACCCAACTCCTTTTACGAATTTCATTGAAATGCTCAGCATTTTTCTAATTCCTGCAGGACTTACCTATACTTTCGGCAAATCGATCAATGACACGAGGCAGGGCTGGGCTTTGCTCATAGTCATGTACATACTCTGGTTCGCTGGAGTCCTTTGCACATATTATTTTGAAGGCAAAGGCAATCCCAATATCAGTCAATTGCACGTCCAAACCCAAGCTTCCGTTCTGGGCGATAACGGCGGCAATATGGAAGGAAAAGAGGTGCGCTTTGGTAACGCCAATTCTGCCTTATTTGCAGTAGTCACAACCGATGCTAGTTGCGGAGCAATCAACTGCCAGCACGATTCGCTCACTCCGCTTGCAGGGCTTGTCCCACTTATTAATATGCAACTGGGAGAAATCGTTTTTGGAGGTGTTGGTGCTGGACTCTATGGCATGTTGGTTTATGCCATTTTGACAGTTTTCATTGCTGGGCTAATGGTGGGCCGCACCCCTGAATATGTCGGCAAGAAAATTGAAAAGAAAGAAGTGAAGATGGCAATGTTGTTCGTTCTCGGCGCCGCATTTTCAATTTTGATTTTCACGGCACTTGCCAGCGTTTGGAATTTCCCCGAAAAAAGCTATTGGAATGCTCCGGGACCAACCTTTGCAAATATCAATAATGCCGGTCCCCATGGATTATCCGAAATCCTCTATGCCTTTTCATCCGGCACCGCCAATAATGGCTCTGCCTTCGCCGGCATAACTGCAAACACCCCGTTTTATAACACCGTGGTCGGTCTTGCTATGTGGATCGGCAGGTTTCTATTGATTGTGCCGGTACTTGCACTGGCCGGTTCGCTCGCTGGCAAAAAATATACGCCTCCTACCAGTGGAACATTTCCCACTCACGGCTGGATGTTTGTAGTCATTCTCATCAGTGTGATCTTAATTGTTGGTGCTTTGACATTTTTTCCTGTCCTCACTCTTGGTCCGATAGTGGAATTTTTCCTGATGAAGAGTGGACATCTCTTCTAAGGACACGGTTAGTAATATGGATGAACTAGACATAATTCCTAAGAAAAAAGCCAAGCCGCTATTCGAGCCCAACATTGTTCGAAGAGCAATGAAAGACTCTGTGATGAAATTGAATCCGCGGTTGCTGGCAAAAAATCCGGTCATGTTTGTAGTGGCTGTGGGAAGTGCGGTGACTACCATTCTGCTTATACGAAATCTCATTGAAAAAGGAACAGCTCAAGAACTTTTATTTGAAGTACAAATTACTCTCTGGCTCTGGTTCACCGTTCTCTTTGCCAATTTTGCAGAAGCGATGGCGGAAGGAAGGGGCAAGGCTCAAGCGGACAATTTGAAACGCGGGCGCAAAGAAGCAATGGCGCGCCGAGTCATTAACGGCAAAGACGAGATGATATTGGCTACTTCACTGCGCCGTGGAGATCTCGTTCTTGTTCAAGCCGGAGAAGTTATTCCAAGTGATGGTGAAGTGGTAGAGGGCGTTGCCACCGTTAACGAAAGTGCCATTACAGGCGAATCTGCCCCCGTAATTCGGGAAAGTGGCGGCGATCGAAGTGCTGTTACAGGTGGTACCACGGTTCTATCTGATTGGCTTCGAATAAGAATCACCGTTGACCCCGGCCAAACTTTTCTTGACCGTATGATTGCGCTTGTTGAAGGTGCACAACGCCAAAAAACGCCTAATGAGATTGCGCTTGATATTCTCCTGGCAGGACTTACAATCATTTTCCTTTTTGCTGTTGTAACTCTTTTGCCTTATTCGATTTATTCTGTGCGAGCCGCTGAAAGCGGAAAAGCACCGGATATATTTTCGTTGATTGCCTTATTAGTTTGTCTCATTCCTACAACTATAGGTGGACTGCTCTCGGCAATCGGAATTGCCGGCATGGATCGCGTATTGCAGTACAACGTATTGGCGATGAGCGGAAAAGCAGTTGAAGCGGCTGGAGATGTGGATACTTTGCTCTTAGACAAAACCGGAACAATTACGCTGGGCAATCGGCAGGCAGTTGAATTTGTGCCGGCATCAGGCGTCAATGTTCAAGAACTGGCTGATGCCTCGCAGCTCTCTTCCTTGTCGGATGAAACTCCGGAAGGACGTTCTATTGTTGTACTTGCCAAACAATTTGGTTTGCGCGAACGCGAACTCTCAGATAAAGAAGTCCAATTTATCCCATTCACAGCCCAAACGAGAATGAGTGGTGTCAACGTACAGGGCCGTGAAATTCGTAAGGGAGCTGCCAATGCTGTCTTCAAATTTCTCGAAGAAAAGGGGATGAAGGTAAGCACAGATGTGGAGCGGGCCGTCACCACCATCGCTCAATCCGGAGGCACCCCACTTGCGGTTGCGGACAATGTTCGCGGCATTTTGGGAGTTATTCACTTAAAGGATGTCGTTAAAGGCGGCATGAAGGAACGCTTTCAACAATTGCGGGCCATGGGTATTCGCACAATTATGATAACGGGCGACAATTCATTAACAGCCGCTGCCATCGCTGGTGAAGCTGGTGTTGATGATTTCCTCGCTGAAGCAACTCCAGAGACTAAGATGCAATTGATTCTGAAGGAGCAAACTGGCGGACGTCTTGTAGCGATGACTGGTGATGGCACCAACGATGCTCCTGCCTTGGCCGCTGCCGATGTAGGTGTGGCGATGAACACAGGTACGCAGGCCGCAAAAGAAGCCGGCAACATGATCGATCTCGACTCCAATCCAACGAAATTGATTGAAGTTGTTCAAATTGGAAAGCAACTGCTCATGACGAGAGGTGCTTTGACGACATTCTCAATTGCTAATGATGTCGCCAAATACTTTGCAATTTTGCCTGCCATGTTTGGCACACTTTATGCAGTTAGTGGTCAGCCGCATGGACCCCTATGGGCTCTGAATATAATGCGCTTGCACTCTCCCGAATCAGCCATTTTGTCTGCGGTCATTTTTAATGCCTTCATCATAGTGGCGTTGATACCACTGGCATTACGCGGTGTTCAGTATCGGCCCATGAGTGGTGAGGCTTTGCTGGCACGAAATCTGCTCGTTTATGGAGTTGGTGGCCTCCTCATTCCGTTTCCAGCAATTTGGCTCATCGATCAGATTGTGGTCCTGCTTCATCTTGCCCCTGTTTCTTGAGGAAGATCAGTGTTCAGTCAACTTTTACCCGCATTACGATCCACGCTGGTACTGGCGTTTTACACCGGTATTCTTTTCCCGCTTGTAATTACCGGAATTGCCCATTTCCTTTTTATCAAGCAAGCAACTGGCTCGCTGATTCGGCAAGATAACAAAGTAATTGGTTCCGAGTTATTGGGGCAAGGATTTACCAAGCCCTACTACTTTTACAGTCGTCCATCCGCTGCCGGTGCCGGCTACGCCGGTGAAGCTTCTGGTGGAACGAATCTTGGCCCAACCTCCAACAAGTTGATAAATGGTGACAAGACGTTTCCTGGTATTAAACAACTTGCCGAAACCTATCGCAGCGATAATGGTTTATCGCCGGATGCAGAAATACCGGTAGACGCAGTGACGCGTTCTGCCTCTGGTCTTGATCCTGATATTACAATTACCAATGCCATGGCACAGCGAAAGCGGGTAGCCAAGGCACGCGGCCTTACAGAAGCAGTCGTTGAAGATATGATCAAACAAAATACTGCAGAACGGCAGTTCGAAATTCTTGGCGAGCCGCGCGTAAATGTTCTACGATTGAACTTGGCCCTGGATTCAGTTTCCAAATAACGGATAGAATTTCTCGATCGGGTAGATATGGGTGATTCAAGACAAAAACCAGAGGAGATACTTGCCAGGATTCAAGCCGAAGAAGAACAAGAACGGCGTGGCAAGTTAAAGATCTTCCTGGGGGCAGCAGCGGGTGTCGGTAAAACCTACACCATGCTCGAAGCTGCACAAAAACAGCGCCAGGAAGGAGTGGACGTTCTTGCCGGAGTTGTGGTCACGCATGGGCGCAAACAAACGGATGAACTCCTGGAAGGATTGCCGGTTATTCCTCTGCGCGCTCTTGAATACAAAAGCGCTGTCCTAAAAGAATTCGATATTGATGAAGCCCTCAAAAGAAAGCCGAACCTTATTCTGGTGGACGAACTGGCCCACACGAATGCGCCCGGTTCTAGACATGAAAAGCGCTGGCAAGATGTCGAAGAATTGCTGCAAGCCGGCATAAACGTTTTCTCCACGCTGAATATTCAGCATCTTGAAAGCGTAAACGATTTGATCGCTCAGGTTACAGGCGTGAGAGTGCGTGAAACGGTTCCGGACTCTGTTTTTGAAAGTGCTGCGGAAGTGGAGCTCGTCGATCTGCCGCCCGATGAACTGATTCAAAGGTTACGCGACGGCAAAATCTACATACCTGAAAACGCAAGAGATGCGCTCGAAAACTTCTTTCGCAAGGG
>CAJCIF010000156.1 GCA_903970355.1 Actinomycetota bacterium | reverse complement strand
CGCGTGCGGCAACCAGTTCCTGTGAAAGTGCATTCAGTTCTTCAACTTGCCGTTCTAAATGCACAGCGTGCTTTTTCTCTGCCATCGAAAGAGTTATGTCCAAAACATCTGTTCGCAACTCAAGAACACTTTGCACTTCGCAACTCAACCACGGCACCGACTTGCCGGTAACCGTCTGCTTCCAGAGATCAAAGGACTTGCGCGGGTGAAAACGCATACCGGTGTCTTCCTTTTGCCCGGATTCCTCATGTTTGCCAGCCCAACTTACCTCTTCCAGCTGTTCTGGACGAAACCATAACAACCATTTTGAACCACTTGTCGCTAAGCGAATGGCCAGCAAGCCACTGGCAGAAACTGCCATAGATTTGGCAGACGGTAAGTAGCTTGACACTGCATCGGTGACGAATACAGGAAGACTACTCTCGGACAGAATCGCAACCAGCTGCGCGATCTGCCGCTTATCTGGCGTTGTCCCAACTAGAAAACACTCCTCATCCCAAACCACGGCAGCACCTTTAGCTCCAGCTACGTCTAGTAGCGTGCCGGAACTAGCGATAGCCGACGGTAAGTCGTCTTGTCTAGAAATATGCAGAAGCAAGTCTTTTCGGGCGTCTTTAAGCACCTCTAGTCTCTTAAACGTCTCGCGTTCTTGTATGGCATCGATTTGTAGGGAGACCAATCGGGCAAGGAAGTCGCAAGCTTGCCTAACGCGATGATCCACATGTTTTGCGCTGGTGTGGTGGCATGAAATCAGACCTCGCAGTTCGCCATTGCTGATTAACGAAAGTGACATAGATGCCGTCACCCCCATGTTTTTCAAATACTCGATATGCACCGGGGACATAGCCCGTAAAATCGATTCGCTCAAGTCGAGAGGCGCTGAAGTAAGTGGGTTATTCGAAGGACAAATAGGTGATGGCTCGGCCTCAACATTCACCAACAGACGCAGACGATTACGCGTGTATAGCTCTCGCGCTTGCGCCGGAATGTCACTAGCGGGAAACTTCAATCCCAAATAGCTATTCGATTTGGCTGCTTTGCATTCAGCCAATACTGTTCCATTCCATTCTTGGTCGAATAGATAAATCATAATCCGGTCGAAACCGGTCAATGTGCGCACGAATTCCGCAACTGTTTGCAACAGCTGTTGTTGGCTGGTGCAGGTCAGTACCTGTGCGAGTGCCTGGTTACTTGTACGAAAAAAATCTAGTGATTGGTCTGGCTGAAGGCTTGTGGTCTCTTCAAATTCCATAACCAGAAGTCCGTCCGATCGATGAATTACTGCCTCAAACTCTTTTTGACCAGTTTTGCAGTTAACAGTAAGACGCAGAGGATTCAGGAGAATTGTATTGGCTACAATCTGGCGTGCAAGATCAGTTTGCTGCTCGCTACCGATGAGCGATTTGATTGGCTGTCCAATCAAATCTGGATGTGCGATACCGAATATAGTGAATGCAGATTCGCTGGCTTGAACAATCGACAGAGCCTGTTCCGTGACAGCGATTAGGACGCCATGAGGTTGAATGGCGCCGGGGATATGTATTTTTTCCTCTGCACATTTCGATTGTGATTGATTAGGTACGGAATCAGATTGTTTCATCACAATTACCTGGCAGGTGCAAGCCGTACGACACCAAACCAAAAATAATCGATAAGACGCACCTTTTTGGATAGACACTTACCGTAGCAGAATCGTTCCTCAAAGGTCTCAGGATGATCGCACAACAGACGCATCTAAGTTATAGTGACTGCAAATATCAATAAATCACCCGCGCGGTTGTGCTGCCATAGGTACAATGATCATGCGAAGCCTTTAGAATCATCAAGCTAGCCCATCCTCATCGTGGACGAGTCCAATACTCGGTCCCTGTCCATTTATTCACAGGATCCACACTATTCGATTCCCTTGGGAATCGTAGCAGTTTATTCCGACCATCATGTAGCCAGATGGCTGCAAACCTAAGAGACCCATCAGTTTAATGTCATCCTTGCGGAAGCTTTTTTCAAAGCTTTCCTTGTTCATGGGTAATAGCAATGCTTTCTACTGAGGAAAAATATCCAACTGCCAATGGCTCGCGGGCACTTGAGGATGGTTCGCACGGGTCTGGACCCAAGGGATGGTGGAAATGTAAGAAAGGACCAGACCACGAATGGCATAGTCCTATCTATTCGCGCACTGGAAAAGGACGTTATCGCTGTCCGTTTTGCATAGGGAAAAGAGTATCGGTAACCAATTCACTCAAATTGTTATTTCCAGAAATTGCAAAGCAGTGGCATCCAACTGCTAATGGCTCGTGGACGCCAGCGGATTTTGCGCGCGGATCTGAAGCCAAAGTATGGTGGAAATGTAAAAAAGGACCAGATCACGAATGGCAAAGTCCAATCTATTCACGCACGGGAAAAGGACGTTATCACTGTCCATTTTGCATAGGGAAAAGAGTATCGGTAACCAACTCGCTCAAATCCCTATTTCCAGAAATTGCAAGGCAGTGGCATCCAACTGCTAATGGCTCATCGATACCTGCAGAATTTGCGCACGGATCTGAAACCAAGGTTTGGTGGAAATGTAAGGAAGGACCAGATCACGAATGGCAAAGTCCAATCTATTCACGCACGGGAAAAGGACGTTACCACTGTCCGTTTTGCATAGGGAAAAGAGTATCGGTAACCAACTCGCTCAAATCCCTATTTCCAGAAATTGCAAGGCAGTGGCATCCAACTGCTAACGGCTCATGGACACCTGCGGATTTTGCGCACGGATCTGAAGCCAAGGTTTGGTGGAAATGTAAGGAAGGACCAGACCACGAATGGCAAAGCTCTATCTATTCACGAACGAGAAAAGGACGGCATCATTGTCCATTTTGCACAGGGAAAAGAGCATTGATAGCCAACTCAGTTAAATCCGCATTTCCAGAAATCGCCAAGCAGTGGCATCCAAAGCTCAACGGTAATTTGAAACCGACGGATGTAACAGCTTATTCAAACAGAGTAGTCTGGTGGATTTGTCCTCGCAGCTCAGAACATGCTTGGCAAACATCAGTAAAACTCAGAACCTCGGGCAGAGGCTGTCCCTTTTGTGCACACGCCCGTTCGACTGAGTCCTACAACCTCAAGAGTTTATTTCCACATGTAGCAAAGGAATGGCATCCAAAAAAGAACCGAGTAACTAAATCAGAGGAAGTGATGCCAAATTCTCGAATTCGAGCCTGGTGGGTGTGTCCCAAGGCATCCGATCATCAATGGCAGGCAACGCCGGCCAATCGGACAGCGCGAGGATCGGGTTGCCCATTTTGTGCAGGTAAAAAGGCATCTTCTACCAATTCGCTTGTTGCTCTTTTTCCACGCATAGCACGAGAGTGGCATAAGACCAAAAATAAAAATCTTCGTCCAAACGAAGTCACCGGCAGATCCGGAAAAAATGTGTGGTGGCAGTGCAAAAGTGGTCATAGCTGGAAGCAAGCAATTGGCAAACGCACTACAAGAACGGGCAAATGTCCAAAATGCAGGCTACAAAAGATCACTCTCGCGGTTGTCTGCGCTGACATATGAGCAAATGTCCCAAATGCAGGCTACAGAAAGATCACCCACGCGGTTGTACCGCGCTGACATATAATAAGTATCGATTCACCCGATTCCATCGAGAGCTCTTCCAGCGCTCGATGGTGTTAGATAGTTTAGGCATCCATGGTCGATTTCCATCAGTTGCTCCCGGCACAACTGATTCTGCCAACGTGGATTGAGTTCCATGCAAGAAACAATGCGAGACACAATAAAGGTGCAAGCCCGCATAACAAAGACATATTGTCCTAAGTGCTATCAATTGTTTAAAGGGACAGTAAGGTGTTGTCCTGACGATGGAACAGAGGTGAGAGGACCTAAGAATGATCCTCTTATAGGCACAATATTTGCCGACAGCTACGAAATTGAATCAGTGCTTGGCATTGGTGGCATGAGTGTTGTGTATAAAGCGCGGCATCGAATGATGGATCGCAACGTCGCGATCAAAATGCCTCTCAGCAATTTGAAAGAAGACGTAAATTCACTTGAACGGTTTAAACAGGAAGCTCAGGCTATGAGCTCACTTTGCCATCCAAATATCGTAGCCGTCTATGATTTTGGAGTCAGCCCCGCCGGCCGGCCATTCATTGTTCTGGATTGCGTGGAAGGTGAGAGTTTGCGAGATATGATCGACCGCAAAGGGAAGGTGCCTTTTAAACGCGCGCTCCCAATTTTTAGACAGATTTGTGATGGATTGGACGCTGCTCACAAGTATCACATCCTGCATCGCGACATGAAACCTGCTAATGCCATTTTGACAAAATTGGACGAGACAACAGAGTTAGTGAAGCTTGTTGATTTTGGCATCGCTAAATTATTGCCGGAATCGAGTAAAAAGGCTCAGTATCTCACTCAAACCGGCGAAGTGTTTGGCAGTCCATTATACATGAGTCCAGAGCAATGTCTCGGAAGAGAACTTGACACACGGTCGGACATTTATGCTGTTGCTTGCCTGATGTATGAAACTCTTGCTGGACGACCACCTTTCTTTGGCGAATCCTTCCTGGATACCATGAGCAAACATGTTTCCGAAAAGGCGAGACCAATTAACGAAATAGCGCCCGATGCGCATGTTCCTGCCGCACTGGAACAGCTCATTATGCGCTGCCTCTCTAAAGATCCAGTTGATCGTGTTCAATCAGCTGGTGAGATTAGTTGTCTCCTTTCGGATCTCACTTTTAAATTTCGAGCATTTGGCAGTGGCACCCGCGCACCACTCAGAAAGATTTCTCAATCTCCAATGCAAAAGCTGTCTTCACTATTCAGCTATTCCTCAATCTTGGTGTACAGCTTATTTGCATTTTCTGTCTTCTCATTTATCGCATTGTGGGCAGGACCTAAAGGCGATGGTGGAACCTTATTAAATAAGGCTCTCTGGCAAATGGCTATGTCGGAAACCACCCGAGCCATTCAGAATATTGATTTTGCGAAAGCTGAGAAAGAGGTGCTACGAAGTGAAGGATTAGCAAGAATGTTTGCTGACGACAAGGTGCGGCTAGAAGCCACCCTCCGTGTTGAGTCCGATCTTTACAATAGATTGGGAGCACATGCTAAGCAGCTCTTGAAACTCAAGCACGAGATTGTCGAAATAGAGCGGCAACGAACAGAGGTAGAATTTCACACTCGTATGCGCCTTCTGACCGAAACAGAAAAGGCGGTGCGTTCTAACAAGGTGCAGGTTCGTCAGAAAGCGGTGGCCGAAGCACAAATTCCGGATATCATATCGACTGCTTCAAAACTACACGAAAGAGGGCTCTTTAGTGATGAAGAACAGCTGCTTACAAAAGCTCTCTCGATCGAAACGAAACTTCTTGGAAGCGATACGCTATCACTGGCAGACTTAAGAATTGCTTTGGCGCAATGTCCAATTCAACTACGGAAGCTTCCACCTGTCCGTGGAGTTCTTGTTGAGGCAAGCCGACCTAATAAAAAAAACAAAGCCGCTACAGACTACGTGCGTGCTCTGAATAAATTGGGACAGTATGATTTAGATCAAAACAATTTTAAAGAAGCGGAGCCCGAGCTCGCAAATGCCCTAGCCGAAGGACGTCAGCTGGATGTCGCTACGCCGGTTATGATGGCATGTTTACTTAGTTATGGAGACCTCTTGCGGCAAACCAAACGCGAAGAGGCTTCCAAGAAACTTTTCTGTGAAGCGGACCTACTACGAGACCAGTAGGAATATCTGGCGGCTACTTAAAGAAAGTATAGGGGCTGAAAGTCATAGCCCTGGCAGGATCGACGAACATTCCAGTATTGAAGGGATTCGTACCAAATCCGTAGATATTGTAGCCGAATCCCTGGTACGGATTAGGTACTCCTGCCCCGAAAGGAGGATTACGAATCGCTGCACCATAATAGGTTCCATATAAGTAGCCGTTCGTTATTGGACGAATGATTTTTCCAAATTGAATGTAGCTCGGCAGTGGTTGAGATAGAGTGATGGGATTGTTGTATATGTTCTGCGCCACTGCCGCTGATGCATACGGATTGTTGCCAAAAGCATAGAAGGAGGGGGCCGAGTAATATGTGTTGCTACCAGGGCTACTTTGAAAGGTTACTGTGCCGAAGAGCAATCCGCCAGTGGGGTGCTGTAGCAAAGAAATGCCACCGTTGTACCCAGCTGTTGCTCCAGCATTGAAGTAACCTTGAAGAGTACGTTGCGCTCCGGAGACCGCTGAATGAAATAAGTTAATGGAGCTGACTGGCTGTAGGCCCGTTGAAAATACATTGCCGAAAGGTACGTTTATTCCCGCAGTGTTGAAGTAGCCGTTATTAAGAGGATTGGATCCAAATGCCAAGACGTTGGGGAAATCAGCCGAATATGGTGCTGCAAATCCGCTTGAGTAGTGAAAGTAGTCATAGCCCGTAAGCTGTCCGGAGATGTTATTGAGTGGTGCATTCAGAACGGTGTTTTTGATTGTGCCACCGACAATTAGTTTCATGCTTGCTTGAAATGCTCTGGCTGAGCCAGATACAGGTGTATTGCTTAGCAGCCGTATGTTGGGAGATGTGGTGGCATGATGAACAGGCAGGAGCGTGCCAAATACAGGAGCATGCGCCAGTACCGGCGCCTGAGCAAGCCAGCCCATGAGTGCGGCAAACGCAATAGATCGTTTACTAATCGGCATTTTTCCCTACCTTGTTTGAAGAGCGACTGAAAAGCGATTCATGGCTACCGAAATTGCAATTGAACTATAGGGTGATCTCGAACTCTTGATCAACTGCTTGCCAAGCTGTTGATCCCGTCATTATCACACCTATAGCTCGCCGGCTACCCCATTGGGGCATTACCCACTTGCCCATATTGTGATATTCTATAGCTAGAGGTGCACTATGGACTTTTTGCAAGCCGGACAATTTGAACCAGTTGGTAAAGAAGTTGAGCCTGACGAAAGAAAAAGGCTCGCTTTGGGATCTGCATTGCCTAGTTCAGCGGAGGGTATCAGGTATCGAGTATTCCGAAACGCGCTGGGACAAATTTTGCTTGATCCAGTTAAGTCTGTTCCAGCTTACGAAGCTTGGATTTATGAGAACCCCGCGCGCTATGAATCAATCATGAAGGGAATTGCGGAAGCAAAGAGTGGAAAGGTCGTGACCATCGATCTTTTCAACAAGAGCGAGGATTGATTGGCCTACAAGCTCGTATACACATGGGAAGCAAATCGCCAATTTACCGAACTAAAAAAATCGAAGAGTAAATTGGTTCAATTTAAGGCCGTTGTGAAAGCACTAAAACTGCTTTCCGAAAATCCGAAGCACCCTGGCTTAAACACACATGCTTACTCCTCTCTTGTAGGACCGGATGGAGCCAAAGTATGGGAAGCCTATGCACAGAATAAAACTCCTGCGGCCTATAGAATCTTCTTCTGTTACTTTCGTGCCAAAACCAACACTGTCACTATCATTGCAATAACACCGCACCCGTAGGATTGAAATATGTACACCTCCAAGTTAACGCAGTTAAGAGTAGTGTGAGAACAGCAGAAGCGGCTCTAATGAGCGAAGTTCTTCGGATTTTCCGAAACCCAGCTCATTGGTGGTTCACAAAAGGCTCGATAACGCCAGCCCCAGACTCGTCCATCGTGGTCGATGCCAAACTCAACCCCAAAAGATGCATTGCCACACCTTACACCAGGAGTTAGATCATAATAGATTCTTTTGTGCACGATCTCTGGTACTGCCAGTGGTGCATCGGCTTGGCTCTGCCCCTCTCCCAGAATCGAGCTGAGCTCGTTTTCTTTTATTCCAACGAGGTCGTAAAACATCAACGTCTTTTCGAATAAGGACTTGCTTCGGTACCCCCAGGTATGCCACGCCCTCTCAATTCCGTTCATCTTTTCTTGGGACACGATCACCCGGTTTGGTCCGACTATCCTTACGGTGCTATATCTAGGAGGC
>CAJCIF010000155.1 GCA_903970355.1 Actinomycetota bacterium | reverse complement strand
ACCGCTTGCGGCCGATCGCCTTTGCTTAAATCACTTCCCAATCCGAGAGTGACTAGATTTCCGGATGATTCGATCATGTTCAAATTGACGGCATCGCCTGCATAGAAATGGAAAACCTCATCTGTTTTGAGGCGATGAAATTCCGAAAATTCGTGAGCGGTGACAAGATAGTAAATGCAGGTGCTGTAATTGCGCACACCTCCGTGAGTGGCAATTGCACTGTTTGTTGTGCCATCTGACCGATAGGTTTCGCGAAAATACCCACCTTCCCTGGGGTGCTTTTGCAAACCAAGCAATTCAATTACATCTTTGGCTTTCATTTAGGCTTATTTTTAAAGAATTTGGCACGGGGCAGGATCGAACTGCCGACATCGCGGTTATGAGTCGCGTGCTCTAACCTACTGAGCTACCGTGCCGTGCTTTCAAAATTATGCAAAGACCGGGGTCTGAAAGTCAAGTATGGTGTGGCGCCAATGAGTACTTGAGTTCCCTTTTCGCCTGGCCCACGGGGCTTTTAGAGCGGCTGTTAACCTTTCCTGAAGGTCAAGAACCGGCAACCACAAGTAAGAATGAGAGGGGCAATGTCAGGGTGCGCCAAAATGACACCGCCCATAGTGTTGATTAAGGTTGTGATCCGAAAACCCAGGCTTCGGCACGTAAGAGTTCAACGGCAATTTCGCGTATTTTTGCAGCAAATAGAAATTGGCGCTGTTCCAGTTCAGTCAATCCAGAGAGATCAGTGCTGCCATTTTCGTCGCGCGGTGGGTACTTGAGCGGTGCATTCCAGAAAGGCAGCGTACCTGGTCCAGGTGTGAGAGCACTTGGATCTTTGGGATTGAAAGGTATTTCTCCGTAGGTTTCATACCAGTTCTGCAATATTGTACGGACTCGTTTAATAGCATCGTTTAATTCACGAACGGCGGTATCTGATAACGTCGATTCATCAATGGCAAATAACTCTGGTTCCTTGGCCTGAGCGCGTCGCATTGCTGCTCCAACGCTCGCCCGATCGAACTCGCCCGCTCCACCTTTTGGACCAATAACCAAGCCGCTGAATAGTTCGCTCATGGTGGCATTGACCCGGGACAGAGCCATCATTGTTTTGCGCAAACCGGCAACAGCAAGAGTTTGCACCTCTGCTTTGATGACGCGGAAGGAATCGGCGAAACTCCGCATCGCAGATTCAAGAGAGTGGTGAATGGTTGGATCTTCAAAGATTTCTTCCGTGTCCGGACCGCGCAGCAGGGCTATTTTGGCAAACCCTTCCGGGTGGTTGTAGTTAATGGAATGATCACCTGCGATGACGGCATGGGCAATCAGTGAATCGGGGTTATCCGGATGCGGCACATACCATTCTTCAATACCAATATTTAGTAGAAGCTGGCGTTCGGCAATTGAAAAGTTGATGGTAGCCAGGTCTTCTGTCAAGTTTTCTTTGTTGTAGGGATCGCGGATTTTGAAAAAAATCGAGCGCACCAGTTCCTTAACCATAACTCGCTGTGCATCTTGATCTTCTGGTTTGACACCACCTTCAAAGTCGAATTTTCCAAGAGAAAGGCGGTTGCACATCATGATGGCGGCGACACGGCCCATAAATTCCGGAGGGGCAATTTGATGTTCGCAGACGGCTCGAGTAATGCGATTGGCGGCTTTGATGTTCTCCTCATCCTGCATGTCCAACAGTTGATTGAGCACAATTTCGGCTGCCTGAGCACCATGAATGTTGTGCACTATAAAGTTTTTTCTGCTCTTGGCGCAGTCTGAAAAGATTGAAGCTAATACCGCATCTCTAGTTCGAATTGGATCCAATTGCAAGATTTTTGCAGCCTCAAGGACCTGGTCTATCTCAGCTCTTGTGTGCTTCCAGTTCATGTTCCACTGGTAGCCCTTCTCTTCTTTTCGTACCTGGTGAGTAGCTTCCAGCTGTTTAAAGGCGGTGCGCACGATCGTAAGGGCGTTGAAGATCAGCTCTTTATCAGAAGGACGAAGAAGAGTTGATGACTCCAGTTTTTCAAGAGCGTTTGAGGTATGCCCATCTTTGTTGACTGCCGGCACGTTGCGCAAATCTTCACGCAATTCCAATAGCTGTTCTTCGAAATCTGCCGGTTTTTGATAAAAGTCATGCAAGCCAAGACGACCGGACACAAACGTCATGACAGAAGACTGTTTGGGTCTGAAAATCGGGTCAGTGATTGTTCTTTGAGCTTCTTTCATGGTAGAGGGTGCCGGAGGAAGAAATTTTAGATACGATATCAGACGGTGGGACTCCTGAAGCCGCAAAGGGCGTGGCTTAAATAAAATCTGGGTATGTCTTCCGATGATGCGCTATTTTTAGTAGCAATCCAACCCCTAGAATCTAATCCAAACAATGCGAAGTGAAAGCCCGGACCTGGGAAATATTGACTTTTCCACTCACATGGAGGAAGCGAACCAGGCCTATGCTCGTAATGATTATGCCCGCGCTGAAGAACTTTACAAGCAGTCCCTGAATTATCTGGATTCTGTCGGTTTAGGCGAATCTCCGGAAAGTGCACTTTGTTTACAGAACCTGGCCGAAATTTATCATCAAGGTGGGCAACCGCAGTGGTCCATTCCGCTCTATCGTCGTCTATTGACCCTGGGCGAAAAAATCTTAGGACCCCATCATGGCGAAGTAATCTCTACTGCCTTCCGCCTGGCCACAACTTACGATGATATAAAGATGCCCACCGAAGCGGAGGAGATGTTTAAGCGCGCGGCAGGCAGCGCTGAGGATAGCGTGATCGATGACGCTCCCTTGGCTCAGCACTGCTTCAATCTGCTGGGTGGCGTTGACGGTGGCAGTCATGCGGAAAATCATGGCCGCGCCCTTCAGGCT
>CAJCIF010000154.1 GCA_903970355.1 Actinomycetota bacterium | reverse complement strand
CCTCTTGCTGGCGAAATGGCTGAGATATTTATCTGTTTTTTCCGCCGAACCATTTCTACAGATTTCAATTCTTTGAGCTTGTCTTCCAGATTTTCGGCACGCATCAAAGATGATCCCACCAGAAAATTCGAACAGTGCGCTCTTAACTTTTCAATGTCTTTCTTGCCTTCAATCCCGCTTGCTGAAATTGCTAATACATCAGCTGGAATCATTTTCATGATTTTTTCGGTAGTGTTTAGATCAACGTCGAAATTTTGGAGATTTCGATTGTTGATCAAAATCACTTTCGGTGAGAGAACCAGGGCGCGCTTCACTTCCTGAGCGTTCTGAACTTCTATAACAGGACACATGTTAAGGGCAAGGATAGTGTCGTGCAAGACTTTCAAGGTATTGTCATCAACGATCTTTGCTATCAAAAGTACGGCTTCAGCTCCAGCGGCACGAGCACGAAAGCATTGATAGGGATCCAGGATGAAGTCTTTGCACAATAGGGGCAGATCGCTTGTCTCGCTCACTTGTCGAAGAAGCTCGAAACTGCCGTTAAAGAATTTGTGATCTGTCAATACCGATATAGCAGTGGCATATTTCCCATAAACACGCAAAATGGATTGCAAGTCTAATTTCTCGCGCATCACACCTGCTGACGGAGACTTGGGCTTAATCTCGGTAATGAGATGGATGGCAGGAATCTTGAATGCTTTGAGAAATCTACCTTGGGCAGGAAAAGCCCATTCGCGCAATTGATCGAGCGGCAACGCCGCTTTCATCTGCTCGATCTCTTCCTTTTTGTTCGCTACGATTTCATCAAGCATGTTTGGCATAGGACTTCTGCACCACCTCAAATTTGCGTTTTACTTCACCAGTTCTAAAAAGAGTTTCCGCGAGTTCTTTTCCGTCTTCAATGTTTTTGACTTTGCCTGCAATTTCAAATCCGATCCCGGCATTTAAAATAACGATTTCGCGATAGTAGCGATGGGCACTATCGAAATTCCTCATCATTTGCAGGAAAGCTTGTGCACTATCCGCTGCCGATTTGGGATATTCCGGTATGTGTGTTGGCTTGCCTGCGATGGTTCGGCTGGAGATCTCATCCTTTTTAATATCGATCACTTTGTTTTCCGTATGAGGATCTAGTTCGTCCAATCCGGACTCTGAACTAACAATGGCAGCACGATGAATTTTGGCGTGTTTGGAAAGATGTTGGGCGATCAAATCCTGCATGTGCTGATGAGGAGTTCCCAACAATCTTATATGTGGGCGGACAGGGTTGAGTAGTGGTCCGATAAAATTCAAGATTGTCTTGGTGCCAAGAGCCTCTCGAACGGTTTTCAATTTGCCGTAAGCGGGATAAAAATCCGGTGCGAATAGAAATACAAGATTTGTCTCCGCCAGAATATCCAGCAGTGCAATTTTATTTTTCGGTTGATTGATACCAAGTTGGTCCAGAAAATCAAAACAGCCCGGTACAACACTAGAAGATCGATTTCCGAATTTTGCAATTTCGACATCACCGGAGGCTAAAACAAAAGCAACACTGGTTGAAGTATTGAAACGCTGCTTGCCACTGCCACCTGTACCGCAGCAGTCCATTAAGCCTTCCCCCTGCCGGGAAGATTGGAAATGCTCCAAACCATCAGCAGTTTCGATGATGGCACTGACAAACTGAGTGAGAAGTTCAGGAGTGACTAAATCAGGTTCCAAATATTTCAAGTGCTCGTATGCGACCGATTCGGGTAACCGGGCAGTGACTAGATCTTCGATAGTTTGTTTGGTTAGCATTTTTCCAAAAAGTTCCTAAGCAGGTGTTTGCCTTCTGGTGTCCCTATTGATTCAGGATGGAACTGAACGCCATAAATTGGCTTTGTTTTGTGTTGGATAGCCATAATCAGATTGTGTTCTCTTTCCCGGGCGAGAACTGCCAAATCTTTGGGAAAGGTATCGTCGTCTGCGGCAACCAATGAGTGGTAGCGCATTGCTTGAAAATTCGCAGGCAGTCCATCAAAAAGTGGTGACTTACCGTTTAAAACAATTTCGCTGGATTTGCCATGTACGATCTGAGGCGCCCGCACCACTTTTCCACCGAGATGCTGAACAATACCCTGGTGTCCAAGGCATACTCCGAGAATTGGGCATTGTAATACTGATTGCTTGACGATGATTTCCTTGCATATCCCGAAGTCTTCGTCGATCGCAGGATGGCCAGGTCCAGGTGAAAGTACAATGCGTTGCGGCGCTAATTTCTGCACTTGCTCAAAAGAGATTTTGTCGTTGCGATGCACTTCAACATTACCGCTCACAGATTCTTGCAATAGCTGATAGAGGTTGTAAGTGAAGGAGTCATAGTTGTCGATAATCAAAATAGGTATTGTCATTGCGCTGCCCTCTCTGCGAGTTTGATGGCTTGCAATACACTTTTTGCTTTGTTCCGGCACTCTTGATATTCAGTGTCCGGCTTCGAATCATATACAAGACCCGAACCGGCATTGACGTGAGCCTTTTTATCTTTCATCAATGCTGACCGAATGGCAATGGCACCATCGACATTTCCATTGAGATCAAAATAGCCGACAGCGCCAGAATAAATACCGCGACTTTCAGGCTCAAGTTCCGATAGCAGCTGCATGGCTCGAACCTTCGGTGCACCAGAAACGGTGCCGGCTGGAAAACAGGCTTGAAATGCATCGTAAGAAGAGAGATTGTCTTTTAATTCCCCGTTAATTTCGGTTGCCAAATGCATTACGTGTGTGTATTTCGTCAAACAGGCAATTTCACCCCATTTAACAGTGCCTGGTTTTGATACTCGGCCAAGATCATTTCTGCCGAGATCTACCAACATGCGATGCTCTGCCATTTCCTTTTCATCATTCTTGAGTTCCTGGGCCAGGGCATCATCAATTGCCGTTGTTGATCCGCGCGGTCGTGTGCCGGCGAGTGCTCTTAGCATCAACTTATTGTTTCGGCATTGCACAAACGTTTCCGGAGATGAACCAAGGTAATCAAACTCTGGATACTTCAAGAAATAAGCATAGGGAGAAGGATTGGTTGCAACCAGCATGCGATAAACATCTATTGGACTTGCTTGCGTGGGTAACGTGAAACGCTGTGCCAGAACAATTTGAAAAACCTGCCCTTCTTTTATGTAGTCTCTTGCCTTTTCTACAGAGCGCACATATTCATCACGGGTGATCGACGTCTCTACATCTTCAAATATTTCTTCCTCATTGAGAGGTTTCAAATCCAACTGCAAAGGTTTGAGACTGGCTGGCTCTGTGATGCGACTCAGCAATTCAGCGGCGTGCTGTGCACCACGCATGGAAACAATGGTTGCCCTTCTGAATTGGTGATCGTACACAACTACTGAGTCATAGAGACAGAAGTAGGCATCGGGAACACCAACCACATCTTTAGTTTGTCGATTGATGGGCTCGATACTCGATGAGACACCGTAACCCATGTAACCGACAAAACCGCCAACCAGAGGAAAGTGACTGTGAGAATCGAGAAACTTAGCTAAGGAGAAATCGGCAGTTTTTGTCTCTTGCGATAGCTTAAGAGCATACTTTTGAGAGACATCGCGCAGGTAGGTTATAGGATTCTCAACTGGCTTTTCATCGACCTCACCGGTCAGGGAGTTTTTCTCAATTACCTGCCCTTTAGAGAAGCGCAGCGTGACGAGGGGATCTACTCCTAAAAATGAATAACGCGCTAAGCGGCTGTCGCCTTCAGTGCTTTCGAATAGAAATGCATACTTACTTGTGCGGCTTAGCTTCTCGAAAATCGCAACTGGTGTACCGATATCGGAAGCGAACGAAATACTTATAGGTGTGGTGGAAGTGCTCTGTAGGTTGGATTCTCTGGGATTGATTGTCTTCATGATGATCTTCGCCTGTGTTCGTAAAATTGGGAAAAAAAACCGCAGCTCTATCCGGATAAGCTGCGGGCGACTTTTCTGTCTACTGGTTGGGTTTCTTTCAGAATTGCAAAAGCGACCAACCAGGTGTTTGCTTACCCGGGGTATCTGAAAGTCGCCACCAAAAGGATTTTTGGACGAACACTTTGAAGCGGTTCTCTACAGTGATTGACGCACGCCATTCAATGCTAACACAGAGCTGCCTCTCCGCAACAGGATGTTAACAAGTACGATGTTTTCAAAATGGAAAGAGGTCGTACCTAGCATGGCAGCTAACCTTGGGGGCTAGGCGGACCTCTACCCATATAAGACCATCAAAGCGTGAAGTTAAAGTGAAGAAAAAGATGAACTGCTTTACAGCATTCAATTCATAGCAATCTCTCATGATTGCCCGTGCAATAATGGCGTGACGTCGCGGGATTGGGGATTTATATGGCACGCGTTGTTGTAGGAATGATTGGACTTGGCACCGTTGGTTGCGGTGTGGTTCGCCTGCTATCACAGCAGAAGAAAATAGTGCTCAAAAAGATCGCTGTACGCCATCTTGAGAAGCCACGCAGCGTTAAGTTGAACTGCCCAATCACTACCAACGTTACCGATCTCATTGATGATCCGGAAATCGAAATCCTTATAGAAGTGATGGGTGGAGAGCATCCCGCACTCGAATACATTCAGGGTGCGCTCGAAAAACGCAAACACGTAGTGACTGCCAATAAAGAAGTGCTGGCCAAACATGGTCCGGAACTCTTCAAAATGGCTCGCGAAAGAGGCCTGGCGATCTTTTTTGAAGCTTCTGTTGCAGGTGGAATTCCACTCATCTCAACTATTTCGAAGGGACTTGAGGCTAACCAAATCTCATCTGTCACCGGCATTTTGAATGGCACTACCAACTTTATTCTTTCCGAAATGGAAGACACCGGAGCAAGCTACGAAGAAGCTCTTTCTAGAGCGCAAGATCTCGGTTTCGCTGAATCCGATCCATCCAATGATGTTGATGGACATGATGTTGCCTACAAACTTTCCATTTTGTCTGCACTTTCTTTCGAGCGATTTGTGGCACCAAAGGAAATTTTGAAAGAAGGCATTCGCGGTATTACTCCGGAAGACATTGCACAAGCTACTGAATTTGGTTGCCGTATAAAACTAATTGGCAAAACAACTCGTATGGCCAATCACAAAATCGAAGCACGAGTCAGTCCGATGTTTGTGCCTCTTAATCACTCGCTTGCCGCCGTAGCCGGATCCAACAACGGCATTCTTGTCGCCGGGGATGCAGTGGGAGAAATAGTCATGTTTGGACCAGGCGCAGGACAGATGCCTACCGCTTCGGCGGTGGTTGGCGATACAATCAATCTTGCCTCGGCGCTTCAAATGCCCGATTTCGCCAGCTATTTTCAGCCCAAGATACAATCTGAGTGGGCCGAAACCGCAGACGGAAATGAATGGAGTTGCCCCTTCTACCTGCGCCTTACCGTGCACGATAATCCCGGAGTTTTCGGTAAACTAGGGAATCTGTTCGGAGCGCACAATGTAAGCTTCCATACAGTTCTGCAAAGGGGCGCTGAAAACGGCGAAGCTACGATTGTCGTTTTGACCCATGATGTCCGAAACAAGGACATGGAAGGCGCGATAAAGGAGCTCAAAAGCTGTGATTTCCTCAAAAGACTCGAAAGCTGCATCAGAATCTTCAAACCCGACACCGTTATTCAGCAATGAGCCGCTGATTTGGCGCTATCGTGCTTACCTTCCTGTCACTGAGAAAACACCGCTTGTGACCCTGGGAGAAGGCGGCACTCCTTTGGTAAGGGCTGAGAATTTGCCTGCGAAAATCGGCAGGCCCGATATTGAACTCTACTTTAAGTTAGAGGGCTTGAATCCAACCGGCAGCTTCAAGGACAGAGGTATGACGCTTGCGATGTCCAAAGCAAAAGAGGAAGGAGCAGAAGCAGTGATTTGTGCTTCCACCGGCAATACATCCGCTTCCGCTGCGGCCTTTGCCACCAAAGCTGGACTGCCATGTTATGTCATCCTGCCCAGCGGCAAAGTGGCTGCCGGTAAATTGGCACAGGCAATTTTCTATGGAGCCAAAGTTGTACAAATTGACGGTAATTTCGATCAAGCTCTCGATCTTGTTAGAGCACTTGCTGCAGAAGGAAATATCACCATAGTCAATTCGATCAATCCTTATAGATTGGAAGGACAAAAAACAGCAGCTCTTGAAGTAATTGAAAAACTGGGCAATGCACCGGATTATTTGTTTATTCCAGTTGGCAATGCCGGCAATATCAGTGCTTATTGGCGTGGCTTCAAACTTGGAAAATCGATTGGCACTGCAAAGAAGACACCCCGTATGTTCGGATTCGAAGCGGAGGGTTCAGCAGCAATTGTGCGCGGTGTGGTAATTGAAAATCCGGAAACGATCGCAACGGCTATTCGCATTGGCAATCCTGCCAGTTGGAAGGAAGCAGAAGCGGCAAGAGATGAATCGCAAGGCAAAATTGGTTGCGTCACAGATGAAGAGATTCTGAGTGCTTACAAACTGGTGGCACGAACAGAAGGCATATTTTGTGAGCCGTCTAGTGCAGCGAGTTTGGCAGGTCTGATCAAATACTCCAGAGAAATCGAGAAGGGAGCGAAGGTGGTGGCAGTTTTAACCGGTAATGGTTTGAAAGATCCAAATACACCTATTGAAGTTTGCAAAGACGAACTTGATCTCAAACCTGTTGAACCATCGGTAAAAACTCTCAAGGCGGTCATGGGCCTGTGCAAGTAGAACATGCCAGCAAAGCTATTATGGATATGCTTAAAAAAGTAGAGCATAGTGTCAAAATGAGCGTCCGAGTACCAGGCAGCTCCGCTAATTTAGGTGCAGGTTTTGATACCTGCGCGCTTGCTTTAACCTGCTATGCGGATATGACCATGGTGCTCATGGATAAACCGGATGAGACTATTCCCTTTCTCTGCATCGAAGGTGATACCAGCCCTACATGGCAAATTGCAGAAAACTTTCTGTTTCAAATAATGAGCCAGCGTATTGGCGATAAAAAATTGCTAGATCGCATTAGAGTACTGATTAAATCGGATATTCCAGTTGGAAAAGGCCTGGGATCGAGTGCAGCAGTAGTGGCGGGCGGACTCTGGCTCTGCAAGCGCCTTGCG
>CAJCIF010000153.1 GCA_903970355.1 Actinomycetota bacterium | reverse complement strand
AGTTTTGATCCATGTTTTGAAATCGAGCATTTTTTCCTAACCAGGTTATTTCATGAGCCGTTTGGCGTTTCGCAAAGGGGCGGTTACTTTCCAGGACAAACTGTTTCCGAGTTCTGATAAAGCAAGTTTCAATTCAGCAACCTCTTCCTTCAGCGCTTCGACCTGCTCGCCGTTGGCAATTCGTTCTGAGAGGATTGTTTCGCGTTGGATTCGCACCACATGCTTCAGGTACTTGTGCTCGTTGTGCATCCGAGCTCCTTCGCGCAAGCAAGAAACTGCAAACGCTTTAAACTCAGCTGGATTGTTTCGCGGTTTATCGGCATCGCATTCGAAGGCAGACAGCATAGATTCCGAATCCAATAGATGCTCGAGGCCGCTAGCCTCAGGATTGGCGGTGAAGCTAAGTGGTACTGCAAAATATTTATTGGCTATTGCGTGCATGAAGCGTCTGGTAAACCGGGCGCTGAATTGATCTTCTGTTTCACCAAATTCGGGAATCAGATCTCGATATTTATTACCGAGCACGAGCCAGTCTAGAAGGGCGATCAGATCTTTGTTATTTTTAAGTGTGGTGCTGCCGGTGTGTTTTCGAAATTGGCAAAGTGCTTCAGTAAAAAAGTAATAGTCACCATTGCGCAAAAGGCGATAGGCAAAGTCGAGATCACCTATCTGTTTGAACCTGGTATCAAAACCGGTGCCGGCATCTTTTTTGCGGAACATAATGGTGCAGGGCTCGCCTAGCCAATTGACGAGATCGCGCAGACTTTCTCGCATAACGAACCGGCCTTCCAGGCGCATGTCTTGCTCGAAACGTCTGGTAATCTTCTTCTCGTTAGGAGTTGTGGGCGGAACTATATTGCCTTCGCCGTCCAACCATTCTTTTGCGCAAGTAACCATTGCAATGTCCTTGTCGCTTTCCAAAACCTCAACCATCTGTTGAATCATGGTCGGCTTGAAAATGTCGTCTTGCGCAAAGAGCTTGATATAAGTGCCGGCAGCACGTCGAATGCACTCGTTGTAGTTTTCGAATAACCCGAGATTCTTCGGATTCTTGTAAAACTTCAGGCGCTGGTCCAACTTGGCCATCTGCGTGATGATGTCTACGGTTCGATCTGTGGAACCATCATCAATAACAATCAGCTCGAAGTGCCTGTATGTCTGCTTCAATACGCTGTCGATAGCGTCGGCGATAAAAGATTCACCGTTGTAGGTTGGCAGACAGACGGATACGAGGGGCTCGCGCGGCATGAATTAGTATCGTCCTAAAGTTCTAGAAGGCAGACACACACGATGATAACGTACCGCGAAGGAGACAAGTCAATAGGTTGCTTTAACTTATGTTTATAGCCGGAAAATGGGCTTCTGTTGGGCATTTTCTTTCTTAAAGATGTGTCCCGAACTTATTGTTCGGTCAAGCACAAATCCAACCCATAACTTTATAAGCAACTGGCTGGGTGAAACCGGCTTAAGGTTGGGCATTGGTCAGATCTCTCTCGAACTAAATCACACCTGATAATATTCGGACGATCTGTCACCGGGAACCCTGAAGAGCATTTATAAACAAGCACGATTGAGGTAAAACCAATGCGGTATTAATTGAACCGGCTGAGGGCAATTATTCCGGGTATGTCCCGGATTTACCGGGTTGTGTTGCCGCGGGCAAATCGGTCAAAGAAACAGAACAAAATTTGAAAAAAGCAATTCGAATGCACATTGATGGATTAAAAGCCGATGGACTGCCTGTTCCAGAGCCTATTATCATTTGCGAATACGTAGAAACTGAAACCTATTCGTAGTTCTTCGGGCGCAATTTGCCGAGGAATCTTTCTGTTATTTCTTCGATGACTACATCCGGGTGTTCTTTCTCTATTTGGCTGAAGTGCATGTCACGACTACGCACGAAATAGGCGCGACTGAAATGCTCGGCCAAGAACGGCAACGGAGGGAACATGAATGAGTCAAACAAGACAAAAGCTCGTGGTTTACCTTTCCCTGGGGCTTCTGTTGCAAAAGGCTGATAAGCTGCCAGCGGATTTGTCTGATCCGGCAAGCCTTTGTCTTTGCTGTACTGCCAAGTTCTATTTTTGAGCTCTGCTTCTGTAAATGACTCTGTAAGCCAATCTCGGAATCCCATCATCTTGGATAAATCACCAAGGTATTCAGAATTCCACGTCTTCAAATCTTTGTATTCATAAGGCTTCATGTTAGGAAACCAGGGCTTAAGCGAAGAAATCATTTTTTGATAAGCGTAGAAAGAGCCAAGCCTGCTCCAATGAGTATCTGTCTTTAGAAAAACCTGCGTTTTTCCTTTTGCATCAAACACTGTTGGTCGTAAATCAAGGATGTCCACCGAAGATCTGCTTTTTACTGCATTGATGAATTGGTCTGTTCGAGAAGGCAAGTTAACCGGTCTGTATGGTTCCGGAACATTTTCCGGATAAATTGTGCACTTACTCGGAACAATCATCACGATGTACCGAATATGGTGTTGGTCCATCCAGAACTTTCTCTGCATGATGAGTATGGCCCAATGATCGAGCTGTCTTTGCGTCATTTCCGGATAGTGGCGCAAAACTTCTTTGTCGCCTTCGTCCATGAAGTAAAACCAGCCATTCAAGCCGCGCAGTACCTTATCGGTTGGCGAAGTATCAAAAACAAAGTATTTGAGGTCACCATTCAAACCGAGTAACTTTGCGCGCAACGCGAAACGATCGTCGAAGAATTTTTCAAAAGCTGTTGGAAAGGTTTTGAGGGTTGCGCTGTCATTGTGAAATTTCGGCATCGGCGTCATACAACGCTGTTCCTGCTCAAGCACCGTTTCCGGTCCAACCTTGAAGCGAGCTATTGTTACAGCCGAAAGTGCGAAACATGCCGCAACGAAAACGAGCGCCGTTAGAAAATTCTCAAGAGTGAAAGAGCCCGACAGTACAGGAAAACGCCCTCCGGTCGAGACCGTCCCAACGGAGGTACCTAACCGGTCCTCCTTTTCGATAGTGGTTGACGCAGCTCGATTGTCCACAGAAACCTTTGCCCAACGAGAAGTGTAGGCATACTTCGGATGCGTAGAATACCACATGCCAAGATTCAACCTGGAGCCGCTTTTTTGGCTGAGAAATTACTCACTCAAACCTCGATTCGCCTGAGTGTAGCTTGTGCCAAACTTGTTGCCAATATATGCAAACAGCTTCACTTAAAACTGAATCAAGAAACGTTACTGTCCAACCGGCTGTACGCAGCAAAAAGCTGGATGCGCTGACTTCGTTGCGCATTTTTGCAGCTGGTATGGCTGTGTTCATGCACGCAGAAGGGTTGCTGAGCAAAGGTTACCCATCTTTTGTCTCGCATCTGGCCTGGGAACAGTGCGTTTCTTTCTTTTTTGTTTTGTCCGGATTCATCCTTTTCTACAATTATCCGGTTTTAGAAAATTCAAGGTCTGTAGCCAGATTCCTTATTGCACGCGTAGCTCGTATTTGGCCTGCATATATAACCATATTCGCCCTAATCGCATTTACTTCCAATAAGGCGCAGGAAGTCTCACTGAGTATCCTCGCATCGACAGTGGCGATGCTTAACTCGCTTGTTCCGAATCTGCACTACTGCATGAATCTCAATCCCCCTGCGTGGAGCGTTTCAACGGAATTTTGTTTCTACCTTATGTTTCCTTTCCTGGTGGCAAGCTGGAAAGATACATGGTGGTGGAAACTATCTATTACCGGCGCGACAGTCATCCTGAGTCTTTTGTTGGCGGCAACATCAAACATTTCTGGTGACTTTTTCTGGCATAGCTTTCTTTATATGAATCCGATCGTGCGCGTTTTTGAATTTACGATCGGGATGGTTACTGCCGGTGCATTCTTGCGGTTGAGAGAGGAATGGCACAACGCAGGAAATCGCCAACATGCCCTTCAAATTGATGCTCTTCAAATTTCGGCGGTCCTTGCCGTAGTTGCATCGCTAATTGTTTGTTCTGTTTTGACGCGCGTGGAGCAATCTCCAGTAGTTCATAATTCTCTTCTTCACTGGTTTAGAACCAGTGGTGGTGCCCCTGCTTATGCTTTTCTGATTTTCGCCATGGCTTTTGTCGAAGGCAAACTTGCGCAATGTCTATCCAACAAAGTTTGGGTCACGCTTGGGGAAATTAGTTACTCTGTTTATTTGGTGCATTTTCCTTTGCTCTGGTTGGCGCTTGTGCACAGGTTTGATTGGTTTGGAGCGATCCCCGATATTCCTCTATATGTCCTGAGCATAGGAGCCATTTTGAGTGCATCGTGGTTGATGTTTACCTTTGTTGAAACTCCGGCTCGCAAGTCGATACCGAGGTTGGTGTTTGGCGCTAGATAATTGCAGAATTGCTTGAAATGTCACAGTGGTGTCACAGATCTGCCACCGCATTGTCATGCCCGATGATGCATTGTTTAAGCTCGATGGAAGGAGTAATCACCAATGAGCACATTCGAATCCAATTTTGAAAAAAGCTTGCAAAAGAGCAACGCGCCTATTCTAAACATTCCGGACTTTAACAGTTATAGAACGGGACCGGTATTTGAGGCGCCACAGCCGAATAGTTATCCGGAAAATTTGCACGTTTTGAATCTTCCAAAATTTGATGAGCTCAAAACTGGACCGCTTTATGAGACAGCTTCAAAAGA
>CAJCIF010000152.1 GCA_903970355.1 Actinomycetota bacterium | reverse complement strand
AATTGTCACGAGACATAGATTGCTAAGTGATGAACGCATCAGCGCTTCTCCTAATGCCAGATAAATATAGGTGGGCTCTTATGCTACGCTGTCATGCGTGATTTTCCAACTTGCTAGTAAAGACAAATGTTGGGCTCAAGTCCTGAGAGCCGTTTTGCTTGCCGCGCTATCCGCCGGACAACTGCTACTAAACATATTGTCACCATTGCCCTCATGGGCTGAAGAAAATGAAACAAAAACGAATAATGAACCCCGACGTATCACGGTGGCCCTGGCTCTTGGTGGTGGTGGCACGCGTGGTGTCGCACACATAGGAGTGTTGCGTGCCCTTTCGGAAGAAGGAATACCGATAGATGCCATCGCCGGCACTAGTATGGGGGCTATTGTGGGCGGTTTGTTTGCAGCCGGCACACCACTTCATGAAATTGAAAAAGGTTTTCGCACCCGAAAGATAGAGAAGGCTTTTGACACTGTTCCTCTCTCCGTACGTATAGCGCTTATTCCAATATTTGCGATCCCTCGCATATTCGGCTATCGCCCTTATGACGGGCTTTATCGTGGTGGCATATTTGCCAACTATCTTAATAAACAACTGCCTGAAGGCAAAAAAAATATGGAAGACCTCGTTCACCCCAAGTTCTGGGCTATTGCATCGAATCTTCTTGATGGTGAGTCTTATGTGATTAAAAGCGGCAATATAGGCAAAGCTTTGCAGGCAAGTTCTGCTATTCCTGCTTTGCGCCGGCCCGTTGAATACAGTGATGCGCTATTGGTTGATGGTGGCATTGTTGCAAATTGTCCAGTCAGCAGAGCACGTGAAATGGGCTGTGACTTTGTTATTGCCGTTGATGTAGATGACCAGATTGAGTGCGTGGCAAAGGATGCATTTCGAAAAGTTGGCAGTGTCCCGCAAAGATGCATAAGCATGAATTTGCGCACTTTAGACTGGCCGCAAATCTCAGGGGCAGATGCAGTCATCCATCCGGATCTGCGCAATATCAAACTCTTATCTCATCAAGAATCGGATGTAACCAAGGCACTCAATGCAGGAGAAATGGCAGCCCGGCGTGCCGCTCCCATCATTAAGAAGCAATTGGCAGACTTGCAAAAAACTTTAGACAAATAAATTAGACGGAGATTGTCGCTTCATCCAGTACGCCCGTGTGCATATAAGCATACCGAGCTGCTCCCAACAGTGCTGTTTTGTCATTGAGAATAACTTTGACTGGAATGTTGCGCAGCACTTTTTCGAATCGCCCTTTTGATACGAACGATTCGAAGAAAAGAGGGGTTTTAAGGCGATCGAGTATTTTGGGAGCAATGCCACCGCCCAGAAATATTCCTTGCGTAGCCATTAGTTTGAGAGCAAGATTGCCGGCTTCTGCTCCGTAGAATGAAACAAAAAGATTAAGTGCCATGTTGCACAGCTCACTTTTGCCGGCGAGAGCATTGCGAGAAATAGAAGCGGCAGCATCGCCTTGCAAAATTTCAGCTACCATCCAATCCGGATCTTGTCCGTATCCGGTGTCTTTCAAAAAACAGTAGATGTTGAATAGACCAGTGCCGGATACCACACGTTCCCAACTGACGTTGCCGTAGCGTTGCTGGAGGTATTCCAGAAGTTCGAATTGCTGTTTGTTTTTCGGGGCGAAATCGGAATGTCCACCTTCGCTGCTAAAGGGCAGAAGCTTTACCCCATCCCAATACAAACCAGCTTCGCCTAATCCGGTGCCTGCCGAAATCAATCCGGCATTACCTTCATCTTCATGAACTCCTTCGTTAATGACATAGAAGTCGTGCGGCTGCAAAACTTTAATGCCGTAGGCGTTGGATTCAAGATCATTGATCAGGAAAACATGAGGAGTGCCGAGGCATTCCGCTAATTGTTTCGTACTAACTTTCCAGGGTAAGTTAGTGGCGATTGCCTCGCCTTTGCGAGCGACACCGGCGAATCCAAAACAAGCTGCCGCGGGCTTTAAGTTATTAGTTTCGATGAACTTGATAACGATATCTTCCAATGATGGATGCCGGCCGCTTTGAAAAAGCTGCTCCAAAATCGGGTGATATTTATCTCCGTCAGGATCGAACGTGGCAAGTCTTGTTTTAGTGCCGCCGATGTCGCCAGCAAGAATCATTTACTGTCTTGTTCCTATGAGATGGCCTGTTGCACAGCTGCTAACAAAATCTTGAGCTGATTAGTCACATCTTTCGGCAAATGAATGCGAAGAGCGCGGCGTTTTCTTTCCGCTAGAACTTGGAAGTCACCTCTGGCTTGTGCTGCTTTCACGATGCTGAATGTGTATTTTTGCTCTGGTACATTCAGGTCTTTAGCGTCTTCGGCTGTGATTTGCAAGAAGACCCCAGTGTTCGGTCCGCCTTTATAGGCTTGTCCGGTGGAGTGCAAGAATCTCGGTCCAAATCCGAGACACGTGGCGACTTTCTTTTTGTCACGAACGTTCATGCGGATTTTTTCCAGCTCTGCTTTATGCTCATCGTTCATTTGAATGTAGGCGAGGAAAGCGGCGTAATCACCAGGTGCGAGCCGGTCAAAATGTGCTCTTAGATAATCGACAAGCGTTTTTGCTCCGGATTTTTTAAGCGCTTCGACATTGGCAGCATCACTAAATAATTGGATGCCGCCTTCTTCGAAGAACGGTTGTTCGGCAGGCAATTTGCCGGTTTTTTCGTATTCGCTTGTGATATTGCGGGTGGCAATTTTGCTTGCTTCAACGTCTGGTTGGTTGAAAGCATTGATGCCGATGATTGAACCAGCAACCGCAGTCGCAATTTCCCAGCGGAAGAATTCTTGACCGATGTCGTAGATTTCTTCCAGGTTGAGCCTCACTACAGCTTGACCAGCTTCAATCAGTTTGTCGACTTGCTTGTCTTGTGCGGCATCTGGTTTGGAACTCAGACGTACGTAAGCAAAGAGGCGATCCTTGCCATAAGCGCCTGTTTCACTAATGGTTTCGCCATCAACCGGAATAAGACCTTTGCCTTCCTTACCGGTAGATTCAGCCAGAAGCTGTTCAAGCCAGGCACCAAGATCTGAGATTGCCGGAGAAGCAATGATCGTTACTTTGTCTTTGCCAGCTTTGGCTGCCACTCCCATGATTGCGCCAAGTAAGACGCCGGGATTATTTTCAGCAGGAACGCTGGCGGAGCAGGCGTGCACCATTTTTTCGGTGCGATCGAGCAATTGACCGATATCAACACCCATCACTGCACCCGGTACCATTCCGAAATCGGAAAGCACTGAATAGCGTCCGCCAATTGAAGGTAAGCCGTAGAAGATATGACTGAAGCCATCAGCTTTTGCGACTGCTTCCATTTTCGAACCCGGATCAGTAACGGCAATAAATTGTTTGCCGGCCTTTTCTGCACCAACTTTCGATTTTAATTTATCGAAGAAGTATTGCTTGAAGATATTTGGCTCAAGGGTGCTTCCTGATTTACTCGAAACGATAAAGACTGTTTTTTCGAAATCAATCTTTTGTTCGAAATCCGCTATTTGAGCTGGATCTGTTGAATCTAAAACAAACAGTTCCGGATAACCATGTTGCTTGCCGAAAGTTTTCTTCAATACTTCCGGTCCTAAACTCGAACCACCCATACCGAGCAAAAGCGCATTTTTGTAACCGGCTGCTTTTACTTCGTTGGAGAGATCTTGCAAGTGTTTGATGTGGGCAACTTGGTCGTAGGTGATACCCAACCAGCCAAGCCATTTTGATTCATCGGAATTGGTCCAGAGAGAAGCATCTCCGGCCCAGAGCTTGCGCACCTTTTCACCTTCTTGCCATTGCTTGAGTGTTTCATGCAAGGCCTTCGTGAGGCTGTCATCCAAATGGTAGGTCGTTGTATCTAGATGAGTTGTATGAAGAGCGGCGCGCTTTTTGCTCAGGGCGTCCAAAAGTTTGTCGAAGGCATCAGCAAAGAGCTTTACTCCTTCAATAGTGAGGTTGTCACAGACTTCTGTAATGGAGAGACCAACAGCTTGTAGGTTCGCCATTACTTCTTTGGCTTGATCAACTCCGGTTGCTAGCGTTGCTGTCGGTTTGCCGTGATCGCGATAAGCATCAAGAGTAGCCGGCGGTACTGTATTCACTGTTTCCGGTCCAATCAAACTGTCTACATAGAGGGTATCCGGATAGTTGGCATTCTTAGTACCGGTCGAGGCCCAGAGCAGTCTTTGTGGACGAGCCCCTTTCTTAGCAAGTGTTGCCCAACGGTCTTGGTTATAGAGATTTTTGTAGATCTGATAGGCCAGTTTGGCATTAGCAATGGCAACTTTGCCGAGCAGGCTTGTATATTTCTTTTTCTCAGCATCTGTTTTGGCAGCTTCCGCTCTTTGTGTAAGAGTGTTGTCTATAGCTGAATCGATGCGGCTTACAAAGAAACTGGCCACGCTTGCAACGTGGCTTACATCGCCACCTTTGGAAGCGTACGTTTCCAGACCTTTAATGAACGCTTCGGCAACTTGCTTATAAACATCTTGCGAGAAAAGCAGGGTGACGTTGATATTGATGCCTTCTGAAATCAGGGTTTCAATGGCAGGTATGCCGGCTTTGGTGCCAGGCACTTTAATCATGACGTTCTTGCGATCGACTCGCTTCCACAAACGGCGGGCTTCATCAATTGTCGGTTGAGTTTCGTTGGCGAGATATGGCGAAACTTCTAAACTGACATAGCCGTCATAACCCTTCGTTTCGTCATAGACCGGTCGCAACACATCGGCGGCATGTTGAATATCATCGATTGCCAAAATTTCGTAGAGCGCAGGTGCATCAAGATCTTTCTGCGCCAAATCTTTTAAGGCAGCGTCGTAGTCATTGCTGCCTGCGATCGCTTTTTCAAAAATGGCCGGATTGGAAGTGACTCCCTTCAAAGCATCATCCTTCACCATGCGGGCCAATTCGCCGCTTGTGATTAGATTTCTGCGTACGTAATCAAACCAAATTGATTGACCGAGTTTTGCGAGCTCGACGAGCGGATTGGGTGTCTTAACTGTATTCACTAGCTAGTCTCCCTTAGATTGAAGCTGTGCTTTGGCGGTAGAAACAACGTGTTGAACCGTGAAACCAAACTTTTTTTGTAGTTCTTTAAGTGGTGCCGAGGCGCCGAAGGTTTTCATTCCGATAATCGTTCCTTTGAGACCGACATATCGCTCCCAGCCGAAGGTCGCTGCTTGTTCAACGGCAACGCGGCGGGTAACGGCTTTCGGCAGAACACTTTCGCGATATTCATCGGATTGATGTTCAAATAATTCCCAGGAAGGCATGCTTACGACGCGAGCTTTAACGCCTTCAGCTTGAAGCTCTTCATAAGCACTTAAGCAAAGACCAACTTCACTGCCTGTTCCAATCAATATGATTTCAGGTGTTGCGCCTTTGGTTTCAGCTAGCACGTAAGCCCCATATTTAACGCCTTCCGCAGAATTGTATTTGGTGCGGTCTACTGTCGGCAGATTTTGTCGGCTGAGAATGAGGCAAGAAGGTTCGTGTTGGAATTGCATAATTACTTTCCAGCATTCAACAACTTCATTGGCATCACCTGGTCTAAAGGTATGCATGCCGGGGATGGCTCGCAATGAGCCAAGTTGTTCAATTGGTTGGTGCGTAGGTCCATCTTCTCCGACGCCGATTGAGTCGTGGGTGAAGATATAGACAACTGGAATTTCCATAAGAGCGCTCAAGCGCAAGGAAGGGCGCAGGTAGTCGCTAAATATCAGGAAGCCCGATCCATATGGGCGAACTTTTGAGAGCGACAGGCCATTAAGCACCGCTGCCATTGAATGTTCTCGAATGCCGAAGTGGAAATTGCGTCCACCGTAATTGGTGGCACTAAAATCACCGGCTTCCGGAAAGGTCAATCTTGTTTTGGTAGAAGGAGCGAGATCGGCCGATCCACCAATGAGCCAGGGCACGTTCTGAGCGAGGACGTTCAATACTTTTGCTGATGAATCACGGCTGGCAATGCCTTTCTCATCGGCTGGAAAGACGGGCAGATTTTTGTCCCAACCATCGGGTAACTCACGCTTTTGCATGCGTTTCAATTCTTCAGCCAGAGCCGGATATGCCTTTTTGTACTGTTCGAGTTTGTCGAACCATGCCTTGCGAACTTGCGCACCGCGTTTGCCGATGCCGTTTTTGAAATTGTCGACTACACCATCGGGAACATAGAATTGTTTGTCCTCCGGCCAGCCGTAAGCTTTCTTAGTTAGACGTACTTCTTCGACACCGAGCGGTTCACCATGAGCAGCACTGGTATCGTGCTTGTTGGGAGCGCCGTAGGCAATGTGGCTGTCAACGATGATGAGGCTGGGGCGATCGTTTATTTTTTGAACGCTTTCAAAAGCGCGATCGAGCATTTCCAAATCATTCGCATCGCCGACGCGGGTCACATTCCAACCATAAGCTAGAAAACGAGTTGCGACATCATCACTGAAAGTGAGATCCGTATGCCCTTCAATGGTGATGCGATTACTGTCGTAGATCCAGCAAAGGTTAGGAAGGCGCAAATGTCCGGCAAGAGAAGCCGCTTCACTTGAGATTCCTTCCATCATGCAACCGTCACCGCAAAGCGCGTAGACGCGATAGTTGAACATTTCAAAATCGGGTTTGTTGAAATAGTTGGCTTGCCAGAGGGAGGCTATTGCCATGCCGACGCTGGTAGCAAGCCCCTGTCCAAGCGGACCGGTGGTTGTCTCTACCCCTGATGTCCAGCGGTATTCGGGGTGACCAGGACACTTACTGTCGAGTTGCCTGAAGTTTTTGATGTCATCGAGGCTAACCGACAAACTGCCAAGAGTTTCGTATTTAGCATTAACAGCTTTGACGCCTGTTAGAAACAAGATTGAATAGAGAAGCATGGAAGCGTGCCCAGCCGATAGAACAAAGCGGTCACGGTTGGGATAGATTGGATCTTCAGGATCGAAGTTCAAGAACTTTTGCCACAGCCAGTAAACGACGGGTGACATGGCCATCGGAGTACCGGGGTGTCCGGAGTTCGCTTGTTGAACGGCATCGATACACAGTGTTCGCATTGTGTTAATGCAAAGCTGATCGATGGCGGTTGTTTTTGTAATTACGTTTGTCATGCTCTTTTACAAATCTCTCCGTAAGTCATTCGAGACAGATGCGTTCGCATGCGCCCTTGGCAACTCAGCCCGGCCCATTACTATTGGTTTCCACAGGAGTAAGTCTATCCCATATACCAAACCGCTTTGCTAACTTTTAATTACAATCGCCGCTATTTACGGGTCAGGACCTCGATGCCGGTCGATTTGGCCACAATAACGCTTTTGGCAATGCCGATAAACAGCCCGGTTTCGACCACTCCCACTACCAATTTCAGTTGTTGAGAGAGTTCGCGACCATCATCGATTGGTTTAAAGGCACAATCGGCTATGTAATGTCCGCCATCGGTCACATAAGGTTTGCCGTCCTCGCCGGGTCTTAAGCGCGGTGCCCCCCCCAGTGTGGTAATGCGGCCCAAGGTAGATTCAAAGCCGAAAGGGACAATTTCCACAGGCACCGGCACATGACTTGCCAATTTGGTAACAAGCTTGCTTTCATCCACTATTACAATCATTCTTTTGCTTGATTTGGCGACAATTTTTTCTCGCAATAGCGCACCGCCCAGCCCTTTTATGAGATTCAAACTGTCTAGTTCGACCTCATCAGCACCATCAACGGTTAAGTCCAAACGCGGATAAGTGGACAAATCAGACACTTTAATACCGAGTGATGTTGCCAGTTGACCGGTGCGTTCTGAAGTGGGAACGCCTATAACGTTGAGTCCTGCTTTTACGCGCTCCCCAAGAGCTTCAACAAAAAAGGTAGCCGTAGAGCCAGTGCCAAGGCCAAGTAACATGCCGTCCTTGACAAATTCGAGCGCTTTCAAAGCAGCTTCTTTTTTTTGAATGTCTTTGTTTTGTACTGTGGCCACTATATGTGATGGCACCTCCGCCGACTCTTCATTTTAGCTTTCATTTTACGAGTTTCGAAGGCATGCTAGCATGACACGGCTTCTGTGAAAAATATCTTGACAAAGCACAGGGGACAACACTGCCCAGCTGAGCAATTCTCGTGGAGAGAGTAATTATGGAAGAAGCGAAATCACCCGCAAAAAAAATAGCTCTCTTGTTATCCGATGTTGATGGCACTCTTGTTACTAAAGACAAAGTTTTGACTGAACGTTCTATAAAAGCCGTTCAACAGTTAAACGAGGCCGGGGTCAAATTTGCGATTACAAGCGGCAGACCAGCTAAAGGTATGCAGATGCTCATTAATCCGCTTCATTTAACAACGCCAATTGCCGGGTTTAACGGTGGTACTTTTGTGCTGCCGGACCACACGATGCTCGGAGAAAAAATTCTCTCAAAAACAGCTGTCCAAAAGACAATGGAGATCGTACTTAAATATGGGCTCGATCTCTGGCTTTACTCGGGCAACGATTGGTATGTGCGAAAGCGCGAAGCTCCGCATGTCGACCGAGAAGTTTTTACCGTTCAATTTGAACCTATTGTTGTGCCGGATTTTGACGACTTCCATACTGAAGTAATTAAAGTAGTTGGTGTTAGCGATGAATTCGACAGAGTCGAAGAATGTGAAACAGCGCTGCAAGAAGCACTGGGTGATTCTGCCTCGGCGACTCGCTCTCAACCTTATTATGTTGATATCACCAATCCAGATGCCAATAAAGGTGGAGTGCTGAAAATGCTCTCCAACTATCTTTCGATCGATCCATCTGAGATAGCCACAATTGGCGATGGTCCAAATGATGTGCTCATGTTCAAACTGGCTGGTATGTCAATTGCTATGGGTAACGCAATTGATAAAGTCAAACATTCCGCTACCCATGTCACTGACAGCAATGACCAGGAAGGTTTTGCTAACGCTGTTGAACGCTTCATACTTCCGGCTCTGGTGCCAACACGATCGTAAGTCGCTAAGCTGCTTTCAAGAGGGAAAGAAATGATCAAACTAGATACAGCTTCTGTAGAAGTGAAGACGGATTCGCAAGCCGTTGCTCTCTATGTTGCTAGTTGGCTCAAAGATCTGGCGCTGCAAGCAAAGGATAAATTCAGTATTGTTTGTTCCGGGGGCTCAACTCCCAAAGTGCTCTATTCGCTTATGGCCCAGGCACCATACCGCGATCAATTTCCCTGGAATAAAGTGCATTGGTTTTTCGGTGATGAAAGATTTGTGCCTAAAACGGATGAATTGAGCAATTACAAAATGGTGCGGGATGCCATGTTTAGCAAGGTGCAAATTCCCGAGGGCAACATTCACCCGGTCAAGACTGAATTGCCAGATGCTAAAACGGCTGCTCTAGACTATGAGCTCGATTTGAAACGTTATTACGGTGCTGAAAAGCTCGATCCAGGCCGACCCCTTTTTGATGTTGTGCTCCTTGGTTTAGGCGAAGATGGCCATACCGCTTCTTTATTTCCAGGTACAGAAGTTTTGAAAGAAAAAACCGCCTGGGTTTCGGCCGTCATTGGTGCCAAGCCGGAAGCACGCATCACCATGACTTATCCAGTTCTGGAATCAAGTCGCCATGTCGCTTTCCTTGTTACCGGTGCCGGCAAGCAAAAAATTCTTGCCGATCTTTTTGGTGGCGATAAAAACTTGCCTTCCGCAAACATAAAAACAACTGGACAACTTCACTGGTTTTTAGATCAAGAAGCGGCTCGCCTTGTAAACGATGGTGGCTAGACTCAAAGATAAAATTGCATTGGTAACAGGCGGCAGCCAGGGCATCGGTCGAGACATTGCTCTCACCTTTGCAGGCGAAGGCGCCGATTTAGTGATCGATTATCGAAGCGAACGCGATCTTCCCATGGCGGAAGAAGTGAAGGCAGGCATCGAGAAGTTAGGCAGGCGCTGCTTCCTCGTCCAAGCTGATCTGAGCAGCCTGAGTGAAATAGATCAGCTCATTAAGACTACCGTTGCAGACACGGGGCGCATCGATATTCTCGTGAACAATGCCGGTTTGGAGAAGCGGGCATCGTTCTGGGACATCACCGAATCAGATTTTGATTTAGTTTTCAACGTTGATCTAAAGGGTTTGTTTTTTACAACTCAGGCTTTCGTCAGAGAAGCTATGAAACAAAAGTACCCGGCCAAGATCATCAATATTAGTTCCGTTCATGAAGAATTGCCTTTTCCACACTTCACTGCCTATTGCGTAAGCAAAGGCGGCGTCAAGATGATGACCCGCAATTTGGCAATTGAACTTGCGCCTTACGGCATAACGATCAATTCGATTGCACCAGGAGCAATTGAGACGCCGATCAACAAAGCGCTGCTCAATGACAAAGCGAAGCTCGAATCTCTTCTCGCCAATATTCCATTGGCCAGGCTCGGACAGCCGAAGGACGTCTCGGGTGTGGCTGTCTTTCTTGCCTCGTCAGATTCTGACTATATGACGGGCACAACTGTTTTTGTAGATGGTGGCTTGCTCTGGAATTACCAAGAACAGTAATACCAAATACAGTGATATCAGATATGGTGCCAGCTAGCTTTCTCTTTTACCAAGAGGAACTGATTCGTTCTCGAGATTTTTCAATTCATTGCTGGCAATGCTGTCGGCCTTTTCCAGATGCTCTACGGTTATAGGCGTATCTTTTGGAGGCGCGGCTGTTTCTTTAACCTTATGCTTTAAAGCTTTAATGGCACTGTAAAGAGCAAGACTTGTAAAACCAGCAAGGACCCCGGGCAATAACTCAGTGACGAGATTACTTGGTGTGCTAGCGGAGGCCGGAACAAAATGGTAAATGAAAGTGACGGCTACAAAAGGAATTAAGAAGGACAGACTGCGTGAGTTTGAAAACATACAGCTGCTTTCTGATGAGCACGAACTCTGGGAAGCACAGCTCGTCTTGGAGGAACTCGAACAATTTCCCATTACATACACCTCACCGTGAATACACTCTAATGAAAAGCATAACCCAAACTCGAATGATCTGCTGAGTCATTACTTACCTTTACGGTAAGCTGTTTTCATTTATTCCCAGACCAGTATGTGAGGATTTATGGATTTCCAGCCGGTTAGTCCACCTGACTTAGTCAAACGCCCAGCAATTAGTACAACCCTTATTAGTCAGGCCAATAAGCAAATATCAGCAGCCAAGCCTCCGGCCAAGGCTGCGGCACCGGCAGCGGACCCGTCAAAGCCGCTTACGGTTCAGAACCTCGGTGCCTTTAAGGCAATCACTTTTCCAGCCGGCTGGCACGCAGTACCAAACCCGAACAACCGCCCATTCCATTCGTTATCAACCTTTACGGCTA
>CAJCIF010000151.1 GCA_903970355.1 Actinomycetota bacterium | reverse complement strand
TCATTGCCAAAATTATTTGCGCTCCAAGAACCCAAAGCCTTCTCCTTAGTTGATTTCTGCATGACATCCAGCCTTCTATCGAGCCCAAACATTTTACTGGATTAGCCGGCAATTTTAGCCGGTGCATCTAACTGGAGTTTAAGAATACTGCCTGGATCAGCGTGCACGTCGGCTCCTCTTCTTAAAAACAAACTACCTGCAACACCCAATGCTCCACCAATTGTCATACCGGCCAATGCACCCCGACCAGTACCATATCCGTGAGAAGCAATTGCACCGATGGCGGTGCCAGCCAGAGCCCCCGCACCGGCACCAATGGCGCCGTCCAGGGCCACCCTCTTCACCCTGGAACTTAAAGTGGAGCCTTTGAAAAGCTCTCCATCTTTTGACGGTGGCCCTTCCTTCGATAGTCCTCCGACAATATGAGCAACGATTGGTGTCTCGACTCCCGAAGGCGTTGTGAGACGATTAAACTTTATGGCCAATTCACCAGCATGCGCCATTTTGCTGCCCGCGGAAGCTGATGTTATTTGACCGGTGACTACCGAATTTTGCGGGATGGAAGAGTCGCCGAACATGATGTCTTGAGTTATCCTGCCTTCAACGAGATCGCCAGGACGGGCATTTTGACTGGAAAGCTGTGTTGTAAGGGCGACCGGAAAACTCATGCCGGTAGGCATGTAAACGAGGTTGCCTCTTTTGTAGTATCGATAGTTGCCGACCGCACTTGAGGATGTGCCAGGATTGGCGACAGTGTGCCCCGTCAAATGAGCCATATAGGCATTGAGGTTTACTTTGTTCTTGAGGGCTAGCCTGAGACTGTTTGACCAACTTTGAGCGAGTGCATTTGCAGTCGATTTGTGCGCACGAGCTGTTGCATTGTCAACCTCGCAAACATAGAAACCACCAACCGTAATTACAGGTTCGCCTTTAACCCTAACCACCGCAACTGACTCTGGTCCGGGAGTTCTGCAGGCAACAAGGGCGTTGTCCAAATTTTGTTGAATGGTACCCGCTTTCGAACTTCCGGGGCTGAAAGCATTTTGACTGCCAACAACGATACTGGATGGCGAAGCAAAGGCAATAACGTCACTAAATACAAGTTGAGACCAAGCAACCACAGCCGCAAGAAATATTCCGCGCCATCGTCCAAAAATCCCAGTCATATTAACGCCTCGCCTTTTACGCCCATTAGCGCTGCAATCCCACTCAGATGTTCTTCGGAATATGGGGATAAGTTGTGAATTTGAGCTGTTTTGTTTAGATCTTGCCGATCAGTTTTTTTGACTCGGCGACTCCGTAAACCCACTGAGCAAAATCGGCGCGTGAAATTCCCTCCCGGAAATTTTTTCTTTCCTCCGGCATCCCAAGCCGAGACAGAACTTCGACCGCTTCCTCTTTCGCCATTGGATCATTCGGGTGAAAACTAAGACTGGCACTGTCTGGAACGATGGCACCGGTAGCGCTCAAAAATTGCACAGCGGCGAAATATTTATCACTTGACACGACATCATCAAACCAAAAGATCGGAACACCGCTCTCAACCAGTATTTGCTGCAGCTTTCGCAAGTTGGACTTTTCTTCCAGAACCTGGATCGGCTTTTTCTTTGCGGCAAGACAATAGTAAGCAAGCGCTGCTTGCGCTTCGCCGATAGACCATTCAATTGGATGCAACCGGTAGGCACCATTAGTGATGTGAGTGGTGCCTATGTTTTTACAAGCGGGAAGAAGGTTGCCTCCTTCTTTAGGAATCAGGCTTGCTAACGGTATTTGAAAAGGCCGCGTGAGTTGACCAGCGCCCGGTACTTCTTGATGTCCATGAATATCAACCGGGTACAGTCCGATGCCAACGGTGTCGATAAATTGAGTTGATCTTGCACCATTTGCAAATGCCGCAACAATATCTTTCTCTACTATTGTGCGTACCGCATTTACCCTTCGCGATTCTCGAATATAGGGAAATTTTGAAAGCCCATCTTTGGTGCCGATCAAATCAGGCCGCAAGGTCAGCTCGGGATAACCATGGCCACCGTCATCCCTGGGGGCTTCGTTTTGCAGCCAGTATAAAAATCCGAGACTAACTAGCTTGCCCAGCGCCAACCGACTCACAACTGTTTCGTCGGGTTGATCGATAATGTTATAGCCACGCAAATCGTTACTATCCCAATTAATCATGGCGATGTCATTCGGATAATGATCGCTTTGAAAATTTTCTGCTGCGATTAATCGGCGATAGTGCCAAAAGGGCAAATAATCTCCTTTGGCTTCGAACATCTTGTAACCCTGAAAAGAGAATTTGCCAGCCCCTGTAAACTCCTCATATTTGTCCGGCTTGGCAATCTTATTGCTTTCGCCGCGCTTCAGTTCCAATATGAATGGATAGGTAAAATCTTGAACATTGTCCGGGTTGGCTTGTGGCGGTGCATGCGGTTCCCCAGTATCATTTTGCGCGTCAGAACCTGTGGAATACTTATAACCGGCGAGTGGCAAAAGGTCACCGAGTTCGGTGGCATCCAGCACAAAATGAGTCTTGATTGTAGTTGTTTCCCCGGAATCCAGATTCACAAAATCAACTGCTCTGGCATTATGATCGTTTTGCTTTTCAACTCTGTAAGCTTTATTCCGGGTTAGTATCTTTAACATTCCAGCGTCAATGGCCGGTTGCAGTCGGCTATTAATTTCCGTCAGTGCCACTTTCGGTTCAAACGCTAACAGCGTTACCCAACTGTTGCCAGGATTTAATTGGTCTGAACTGTTAGTTGTTTGTTTGCGGTAGAACTCCCGAATGGCGTGTCTGAGCGATTGATAGCTTTGAGATGCACCGGAAGTTTCAACAAGATAGTTTTCATCAAGAGCAGAAACACCCTGCGCTGTCATTTGTCCACCCAGCCAATCAGTTTCTTCGGTGAGCACAATGCGAGGGGTTTGTTTTAGATGCAAGTGCTCGGCAATAATGGATTGATTTTTTTTGGCAGCCTTAGCCAGTTCCCAAAACTTGAGAGCTGCAGAAACGCCACCAATACCGCCACCAACTATGAGCACATCGCAATCGATTTCATGTTTCGGTTTGGGATCGGAAACTGTCTTAATTGCTGCTGCCGGATTCTCAACAGAAACCGAAGACACATCAACTACGGTAAAGGATTTTGTGCTTTTCATCGGGCCATTCATTGGAAAAGTTCCGTCCGCTAGCGCCTGTTGAGAGTAAAGCCAGTAGAACAAACAGGCAAGCAAAAAACAGGTCGGCATAATTATCTTTGGATAGCTTTAGTAAGTAAGCTCATAAGACTGTATCATGTGATAAACGGCCAAAAGCCGTTTCGCAGAGAAAGCAATAACAATTGACAAGAGAACGATCCTGTCTCTCTAGTGGGTTGTTAATAGTGACTTCGTTAAAGTTGTCTGGAGGTCTTTATGGCTAAAGTACTTTGCGTCCTGTATAGCGATCCAGTAACCGGTTATCCACCCAAATATGTTCGAGACGGATTGCCAAAGATTGAAGGATACGCAGGTGGGCAAACCCTGCCGAGTCCAAAGAAAATCGACTTTAAACCAGGGGAACTGCTGGGCAGTGTATCTGGTGAGCTCGGTTTGCGAAAATTTCTGGAAGAAGGTGGGCACGAATTTATAGTCACCAATGACAAGGAAGGCCCGGATTCAGTCTTTGAAAAGAATCTTCCTGATACCGAAATTGTAATCTCGCAACCATTTTTTCCAGCCTATTTGACAGCCGAAAGAATCAAAAAGGCGCCTAAACTGAAACTGGCTATTACTGCCGGTATCGGTTCGGATCATGTCGATTTGAAAGCAGCGATCGCTCATGGCATTACCGTAGCCGAAGTGACATACAGCAATAGCATAAGTGTTTCTGAGCACACCGTGATGATGATACTATCGCTGGTGCGTAATTATTTGCCGGCATATGGCTGGGTAATTAAAAAAGGCTGGAACATCGCCGACTGTGTTGAACGCTCTTATGACCTGGAAGGTATGGCGGTTGGTTCAGTCGCCGCAGGCAGAATCGGTCTAGCAGTACTCCGAAGATTGAAACCATTTGGCGTCAAGTTGCACTATTACGACCGGTACAAGTTGCCTGAGGAAGTTGAAAGAGAATTGAACGCCACTTATCACCCTTCCGTTGAGGAGATGGTGAAAGTGTGCGATGTAGTGACAATTCATTGCCCTCTGCACGACGAAACAAGAAACATGTTCGACACACAAATGCTCGGCAAGATGAAACGGGGAGCATATATTGTCAACACCGCCAGAGCTGAAATCTGCAATAGAGATGCAATCGTAAAAGCGCTCGAAAGCGGACAATTAGCCGGCTATGCAGGGGATGTTTGGTTCCCGCAACCGGCACCTGCCGATCACCCGTGGCGCACTATGCCAAATCATGGCATGACGCCGCACATTTCCGGCACCAGCCTTTCTGCTCAGGCAAGATATGCGGCCGGTACCCGTGAAATACTTGAATGCTGGTTCGACGGACGTCCAATCCGTAATGAGTATTTGATTGTCGATGGCGGTAAACTTGCGGGTGTTGGAGCACACTCTTATAGCGATTCGAAAAAGAAATAAACACACGTGGAATCATCAACTAAACGCAAGAACATAGTGATAGTAGGCGGTGGTTTCGCCGGTCTCAAAGCGGCTGAAGGTCTGGCACACCTGAATGTCGATGTGCTGATTATTGACCGGCGTAACCACCATACGTTTCAGCCACTTCTTTATCAAGTGGCTGTAGGCACGCTTTCGCCTGCTGATATTGCGCAATCAATTAGAAGCATTGTATCGAACTACAAAAACATCAAAGTCATACTCAATGAAGTGACAGGCATCGATGCAACTAAACGGCAGTTGGCATTGGGCGATGGTATGACGGTCAATTATGACTACTTGATTTTGGCGACCGGTGCGACACACTCATATTTTGGTCATGATGAATGGGAGGAATTCGCTCCGGGATTGAAGAGCATTGATAACGCTCTAGAAATACGCAAACGCATTTTGTTGGCTTTTGAAAACGCCGAACGCAGGATGTTCGAAAACGGCGTACAACAAAAGCTAAATTTTATAGTGATTGGAGGCGGTCCTACTGGTGTTGAACTAGCTGGAGCTCTAGCCGAAACATGCCAGATTTACCTCGCTCGTGACTATCGCTTCATCGATCCGAAACAAGCAAAAGTAAAGTTATTGGAAGCGATGCCGAAGATCCTCGGACCTTACTCACAAGAGTTGACCGAAAAAGCGCTCGAACAGTTAAAAGAGCTCGGTGTCGAAGTAATGACCGATACAAAAGTATTAGCCATCAGTGCTGATACCATTGAAACAAGCAAAGGCAAGATTGAAAACTGCTGTCTTACACTTTGGGCTGCCGGTGTACAAGCATCACCTTTAGGAAAAATGTTAGGCACACCGGTAGATAAACGCGGTTGCGTAATTGTCAATGAATTCCTGAATCCGGACGGCCACCCGGAAGTATTCGTCTGTGGAGATCTTGCCCACCGGGAAGAAAACAGCAAGTTACTGCCAGGTGTCGCACAAACTGCCATGCAAATGGGGAAACATGCCGCGCATTTGATCGAGTGCGATCTGCACCAACACAAGAGAACACCATTCCATTACTTTGACAAAGGCGATCTCGTTACGATTGGCAGGCTGCGTGCTATTGCAAACATAAAATGGCCTTTCAAAGCTAGTTGCAGCGGCATCTTTGCATGGACAACGTGGTTGGTGATTCACATAGCTTTTCTAGTCGGGCTGCGGAATCGCTTTATTGTATTTACAGTCTGGGCCTGGACATTCATTACGAACAGGCGTGGAGCCCAACTAATTACACATGAAGCCGTTCACCCGGAAGTAGAACGCATTCCTGTACCAGCAATGAGCAAGGAAAAATAACAATGCTCGGCATGATGATGGATGTTCCGCTCACCATTGGCTTGATTCTCGAGCATGCCAAACTCAATAATCCCAAGCGCGAAATAGTATCAGTATCTTCGTCCGGCATTCACCGCTATACCACGCTGGACTTTGCTTTGCGTGTGGCAAAGTTGGCTAATGCTCTGGCAAAGTTGGGCGTAAAAAAGGGAGATCGCGTTGCCAGTTTTGCCTGGAATGGCTACAGACATCTGGAACTTTACTATGCCGTTCCCATTTTGGGTGCGGTACTACATACAGTGAACATCCGGCTTTATCCCGCCCAGGTTGCATATGTTCTCAACCATGCGGATTCAAAAGTTATTTTCTTCGACAACACGCTCACTCCTGCGCTTGAAGCGGCAATTGCAGCAGATACGGAAAATCGAAAACGTCATTTCATTTCAATGGGTGCAATCAACACCAAATTGAAACCATGCGTCGAATATGAAGAGTTCATAGGTTCCGAATCGACAACATTTGAATCACCGGTAACAGATGAACGAGAAGCGGCAATGCTCTGTTATACATCTGCCACAACCGGTGAGCCAAAGGGCGTGCTATTTTCACATCGCTCTACTGTTCTTCATGCTTATGGGGCTTGTTTGCCGGAGGTTATGGGAGTTAACAATCTGGAAACAGTGTTACCCATAGTGCCAATGTTCCATGTGTGTGCCTGGGGATATCCCTATGCGTGTCTTCTCGTTGGCTCAAAATTAGTTTTCAATGGAGAGATATTCGATGCCCCTCGCCTGATTCAATTGATGAATAGCGAGAAAGTAACAACGGCCGGTGCGGTTCCTACAATTTGGATGCGCATTCGCGATGAACTCCAAAAGAGCAATACCAAACTGGAAACTGTAAAAAGCATTCTTGTCGGAGGTTCGGCACTGCCAAAATCTTTGTTGATTGATTTCGATCGCATGGGCATCGAAGTGATACATGGTTACGGCATGACAGAAACGAGTCCCCTCGTCGCTACAACACGCAAGCATTTAACCGCGCCCCTCGCTGAAGCCAGTGAAGAAGAAAAAATAGCACAGCGCTTGAAACAAGGCCGAATTGCTTTCGGCGTACAGTGGCGCGCTGTCGATGAAAACGGCAATCAAATTCCACATGACGGCAAGGCCATGGGAGAGATACAGTACCGCGGACCGTGGATTACCTCGGGCTATTACAATAATCCCGAAGCAACGAAAAACGCCATCACAAAAGATGGTTGGTTTCGCACCGGCGATGTTTGCACAGCAGACGAATATGGCTTTATGCAAATTGTCGATCGCACTAAAGATTTAGTGAAGTCCGGTGGTGAGTGGATAAGTTCGGTCGATCTTGAAAATACAATTATGGGTCACGAGTGCATAAAAGAAGCCGCTGTAATCGGTGTTCCGCATCCTGATTGGGTAGAAAGGCCGGTTGCGGTGGTGGTTTTGAAAGAGGGCAAATCAGTATCTGAACCGGCTTTAAAAGAGTGGCTGGCAGATCGCATCGCCAAATGGTGGCTGCCCGATCGCGTTATGTTTACAGACAGTCTGCCGCTTACTGGTGTGGGCAAGTTTCTCAAACGGGAACTGCGGGAGCGCTACAAAGACGTCCTTTCAAACACAGCAGAGCAGCCAAAAACATAATAGAATGACGCAACTCAATGCAGGAATAACTAATGGAAACGCAAGCGAAATCCTACACATGGAATGGCACCACACCTTCGAATGAGGTGATCGAAAGAGCGCAGAAAGTGCAACTTCTGCTTATGGATGTTGATGGTGTCATGACGGACGGCAAATCCTATTACATTCCGGATGCAGGCAACGCTATCTTTGAGACCAAAGGTTTTGACGCACACGACGGACTCGCCTTTCACCTTTTGAATGCCGCTGAAATAAAGACCGGCGCATTAAGTGGCCGCAAGTCTAGAGCATTGCAAGAAAGAGCCGACAATCT
>CAJCIF010000150.1 GCA_903970355.1 Actinomycetota bacterium | reverse complement strand
TGAACCCTTTTGCTTTGCTCCCGGCAAAGAAAGATGAATATGTTCAGCCAGAGCATCGAAATTCGAGGTGCGATATTGGGCAATTGTCCCTACATCAGACCAGTATGTGTCTATTTCAATACCCAAGACCGGAAGGCCTTTTTCAACAAGAGAAGGAAAAAGTTGTCGGCCAAAACCGAACTGCCCTTCCTTAGGAATGTGATCGAAAACTTCAGGCTCAAGAACATAAATACCTGTGGAAGCCAAATTGGACAGCGCCTTTTCGGGAGACGGCTTTTCCTGAAATCCAGTGATAAATCCTTCGCCATCTAGCAAAGCCACACCAAAATGACTAACGTCTTTGACTTGTTTGAGAGCAATGGAGGCTAGTGCACCTTTGCGTTTGTGCTCGTTAAAAATATGGGTGAGATCGGCATCGGTGAGCAGATCTCCCATGAGAACCAGGAAAGTGCTGTTGCCGAGAAAATTTCGACAGGCTCTGACGCCGCCTGCATCACCGGAAAGTTCTTCCTCATATTTGTAGTTAAGATTGATGCCCAGTCGCGATCCATCACCAAAACAATTTTGAATTTCCTCTGGCATGTAGTGCAGATTTGCACATATGTCTGTGAAATTGTGTTCTTTGAGAAGCTTTAGGATGTGCTCCATTACTGGAATGTTTGCTACCGGTACCAATGGTTTCGGTGTCTGTGTTGTAAGAGGCTCCAGGCGAGAACCCACTCCCGCCGCCAAAACCATTGCCTTCAAGATAGCTCGACCTGCATCCGCAAGCCCTCCCTTAACTGACTTCCTTAGGCAGCCTCAACCAGGCTGCGGGCACAAAACATCCCTCAATACTACTTACCGGACGGTTAACGGCGGTCAAGAGTTTCGTCGCCCTGACATAGGGTAAAGCTAAACGAGACGATCCGGCAATCCAGAAGGATTAATAAATGCCGTTCTCCGTGCGCGCCCTATTGTCGCAACGGCTGCGTTTCGCTGTGCGCCGTTAGTCTCTAGCTATTATGCAGCTCGGCCGCCGCCAGGTTTTTTATCTTGTCTTTTGATTTGATTATGGTAGAGGTTGAGTTCTTTTTGATAACGCTTCTGGACTTCTTCGTACTTATCGATTTGGTCCTTTTGTTCGCCTACTGCCTTCTCAACTCTTTCTTCCATTACTTCTTTTTCCGGTCTTTGCACTTACTTCATCCACTCTCTAAATTTCAATTTGCCTTCATCTGTGATACCGAGGTTCGAATTTCTGCATTTGGTCCACGCGTTTATTTCATGCACCCGATGATCGATCGGGCACATACAATGGACGATGACTGCATGCGAAAGATCATAGCATGAAATCGTATTAAGGCAAGCAGAATTTAGACTATTTCGTCGTTGGGACGGTACCTGTAGGGCTTTCAGACAATTGAAAACTGAAGAAAAATGCCACCACTATTGCCACCGCACCAGCACAAAAATCACCTATTTGCCAAGGTGGATAAACAGCATCAATTTGGCTTAGGACCCGGAGCCGAAGCGATCATCGCTTAAAAACACAAGCGTTAATTTCCGTTTTCAAAAGCACCTGTCAAAAAAGTACTGTTTAGTCGCCGCTTGACTACGCTTTTTAGGTTCCAGTCTGGAAAAACAGCCGTTTCCAATCTGCCAAGTGAAAAAAGAAGTCTCAGAAAAATTTTTATCTACTGCGGAGTCTCAGAGTAATATTTGAACCGGCTTGTAATTCTCCACCGTTGCGCAAAAATATCAGTCATTCAGTCTTAGCTTATTAAGCGTTAAAGAGTGCTACGGTTTGTATCCGCTCCTACGGGGTAATTAACAAGTAAATCTCGGTCTGGCGGTGCAAATCTAGTTACTACCCCTGAAATATGAAGCTATGTCTGATCTGTAATTTTCAGACCGCCTCGGATGAACAAGAGCTTTGTCCACGAGACGGCTCTTCAATGGTGACCGTAGGCGACGATCCGTTGCTTGGTTTGGTAGTGGAAGGCCGCTACAGAATCGAGTCTGCCATCGGTCAGGGTTCAGCCGGAACCGTTTACAAGGCAGTACAGGAGCTAATCGGTCGCGAAGTAGCCATCAAGGTCTTGCACGACTATCTTGTGTCCGACGACGAATTTATTAAGCGCTTTACGCAAGAGGCTAAGGCTTCAAGCCGTCTCACACACCCAAATATCATCACCATTTACGACTTTGGCGTCATTCCCAAAGGCGGTAGACCCTATATTGCGATGGATCTCTTAAGGGGTACACCGCTTTCCGACTTAATTGCAGAACGCAACCACCTGACCGTAGATGAAGCCTTTCCGATGTTCAAACAAGTCTGCAGTGCACTGGCAGAAGCCCATCGCCAGGGCGTTGTGCACCGCGATATTAAGCCTGAAAACATCGTTCTTGTAGAAAGAAGCGGGCAAAAGCTATTTCCGATTGTTGTCGATTTCGGCATCGCCAGACTGGTGCAGGAAGAATCGGATGTGGCGCGCATCACGCGCACCGGCACCGTTTGCGGCAGCCCTACCTATATGAGTCCTGAGCAATGCACAAGCAGCAAGGTGGACCATCGGAGTGACATCTACTCCCTGGCGATCGTGATTTACGAGACGTTAACCGGCGAAGTGCCATTCCTTTCGGATGAGCTTGTCAAGGTTATGGCAATGCATTTATCAGACGTTCCGAAGCGGCTTTCAGAAGTGCGACCAGACCTGCCCTTCTCCGAGAAGCTGGAAGAAGTTGTGCATCGCGGCTTGGCCAAGAATCCCGATTTCCGCTACAAAGACATGGATGAGTTTGCCCAAGCCCTCGAAGAGGCTTGCAAGAAACCTGAAAAGCAACTCGTATCGACCCCAACAGCAGCTACTCATACGCGGGAAATGATCACGCCCGGGCCAATGGCTGTCAAAAATGAAGAGATTTCCTCGCGCAAAGAAGTGCGCGAAATTCAGCCTAAGGCAAACTCACGCGATCTTGCCTCAAGAGCACTCGAGGAACTGGCTCAACGTTCATCATCAGCCTACGATCAACAGGCTCAGGCAGTCATAAGCCGGGAGAATATTCAACAAGCCCGTGCGCCCGTAAATCCCTATGCGCGGGGTCGCAATACCGATGGCGGATTAGCCAAGAAAGGCATGATGGCTGCCTTTGCTGGAGTTGCCGTCTTGACCGCCGGCGTGTTTGCCATGAATGACTCATCGGTGTCACGCTATTTGCCTTGGCCGCACGACACTGGCAGTGTCTCCAAGCTGATCGAGCAAGGAAAATATGAAGATGCTTTGCCAATCATGCAAGACATGAAACGCAAGGGCAAGCTTTCGAAGCCAATGACCGAAAAACTCAACCAGATTTGTGTCAGTCTAGCCAGACAATATGCACAAGAGAAACGCTATCCGGAGGCGATTACGCTTCTTGAGCAAGTTCCACAAAAATCTTCGAAAGCAAAAGAAGCAAAAGATCTCTTAAAACAATATCGTTCAGCTCGTCCAAAGAGCAACTGATCGTCTCGCTAAACGGCTGCCGGCTCATAGAAGGCGCCTATGTTGCGAAACTTCTTCTGTCTGTCTTCGCGTAATTGGCTACGGTTGAGATTGCGCAAATTATCGAGATGTCTGATCAATCCCATTTTGGCGTTAGTGGCTACCGTATCGTAATCGTTGTGTGCACCACCAAGCGGTTCGTCGATCACTTCATCGACAACACCTAATTGTAAAAGCTCTTTGGCAGTCATTTTCATGGCCTGACACGCTTCTGAAACTTTGTCCGGTGAACGCCATAATATAGATGCGCAACCTTCCGGCGAAATAACCGAGTAGACGGAATGTTCAAGCATGAGAATGCGATTGGCAACACCAATAGCAAGAGCTCCACCGGACCCACCTTCTCCTGTGACCACTGCCACCACCGGTACTGTCACACCGGCCAATTCCATGAGGTTAACAGCAATCGCTTCAGCTTGATTGTGTTCTTCAGCCGCCATACCTGGATAAGCACCCGGAGTATCGATGAGGGTGACAATGGGCAGATTGAATTTCTCAGCATGACGGATGCCGCGCAGGGCTTTGCGATATCCTTCCGGTTGCGGCATACCGAAATTGCATTGCTGCTTATCTCGCAAAGAGCGCCCTTTCTGGGTGCCTATTCCGACTACCTTGTGTCCACCAATGCGCAACAGTCCCAGGACCATGGCTGGGTCATCAGCACCCTTACGGTCGCCATGCATTTCTATCCACTCGGAATCCCAGCGCTCGAAATAATCTCTCGTATAAGGACGCTGTTTGTGGCGCGCCAGTTCGAGGTGGTCTATCGGTCGCAACTTGGAATAGAGCGATCTTCTTAATAGATCATATTGTTCGTGCAGGCGAGCCAGATCACTTTCGATGGCGGGGTTGTCGGCTAACTGCTTTTCGAGGTTTTCTATTTGTTGGGCAAGAGCCTGAAGAGGCTGTTCAAATTCGAGCGGAACTTGTTTTCGATCTGTGTGCGCCATGTTATGCCCTCGTCGGCGTGCTCTGGGCCGCCACTTTTTGTTTTGACTTATCTTTTGCGTCGGAATGCTTGGGAGGCGCAGATGGTTGGTGCAGATCGATTAGCGCTCCGAGCGCATCCGCCAATTTGGCTCGTTCGATCACCATATCTACCTGGCCGTGATTCAACAGATATTCAGCAGTTTGGAAATCAGCCGGCAGTTTTTGCTTGATGGTTTGTTCAATGACACGACGACCGGCAAAACCGATGCGTGCTCCTGGTTCGGCAATGATAAAGTCACCGAGCATGGCGAAACTAGCGGTGACACCACCAAAAGTCGGCTCCGATAGAACCGAGATGTAGAGCAAACCTGCATCGCTGAAAGATTTTAGAGCTGAGCTCGTTTTGGCCATTTGCATGAGGCTCAATATGCCTTCCTGCATGCGCGCGCCACCCGAGCTGGAAATAACAATTAGAGGCAAGGAGTGTTTAAGAGCATGTTCTACAAGTCTCGTTACCTTTTCGCCCACCACAGAGCCCATGGAGCCTCCGAAGTGACCAAAATCCATAATGCCGATCGCGGCATCCCGGCCGCGAATCTTACCGGTTCCACAAACAACCGCTTCTTTTAGACCGGATTTGCGCGAAGCTTCATCTTGACGATTTTTATAAGCATCCGTATCGACAAATCCAAGTGGGTCAGCAGAAGAAAGGTCGGCATCCATCTCTTGGAAACAGCCCGGATCAGCTAATTGCTCGATTCTGTCTACTGCGCCAATGCGAAAGTGATATTGGCATTTCGGGCAGACAAAGAGATTGCTTCTTAGATCCCGCGTATAGAGGAGTTCTCGACAATGAAAGCACTGCGTCCATAGTGCACAATATTCTTCGTTTGTTAGAGGTTGCTTACTTTGAGAATTGTCGGCTGCTTTCTTGCGGTTAGCAAACCATTCTTTTAAATCCATAGGCTTCGGGCTCAAAAAGTGTCTGAAGGGAGCAAAGTTACCTGTCCGAACATGAAGAAGACCTTCGTCGGAATCTGCGCGAACGAGCTTAGAATGAACTCAAGCCCTCGAAACGCTCGATTATAGCATCGCCCGTCTCTCCGCTTCGCCCCATCTCAATCAAGAGTTACGATGTCGACTCCTAGATTCTTCATACCAAAAGATGCAATAAAGAGCGAGTCTTTGTGCATACGTTGTGAAGACGAATCACTGGCCAAACAGTTAAAGAAGGTTTTGCGCCTGAGAAAGGGCGATTACCTGGACTTTCTTGACGGGGAAGGCAACCTCTATCACTGCTCTCTTGCCGGTTTGGAAGGCAGAGTGGTTGAGGCATCTATTCTCAGCACCGACAAAGGTGACGATCTCTCCCGCAAAACGATCGTCGCTTTGTCTCCTCTTAAAAGCGGGCGATTCGAATGGGCAATAGAAAAACTTACGGAATTGAACGTCGCCGAAATTGTGCCGATCATTTTGGAACGAAGCGTTGTTCGCATTGATGGTGGCACGGCCGAGTCGGGCACCGAAAGCGCCACCAATAAAATGACACGCTGGCGATCGGTTGCCAGAGAAGCGGCGGAGCAATGCGAAAGATTGACCTTGCCACATTTGGCTGCACCGCTTCTTTTTGCAAAGTTCTTAGATCGCGAAAAAGAATTACGTCCGCATGGGGTTCGTTTGATCTGTGCAGAACGTCGCGATGCTCCGTCAATTGCTGAGTCCCTTTGCAACCTTGGTGCCCTGGACTCAGAAGATGATCGGACACTCACGATCGCAATTGGAGCTGAAGGTGGTTTTAGCGATGACGAGATTGAAGAAGCAGAGCTTGCGGGCTTCAAATCAGTCAGTCTCGGCAAGTTGATTTTACGGGCGGAAACAGCAGCTATATATGCACTATCTATAGTTGCATCTGCCACCAATAATAAAAAATAGTTTTGTCACCACGTGAGATATCACCGCCGAATATTCTATGCCTATATGTTTTGGTGGCATTTGTTGTAGAATGGCATTCGGAGCCGAATTGACGCGTAGTTCTGATAAAGAAAAAACAATTCGACATCGCTCCAAAATAGAAGAAAATGGTCTGAAAGGCTTGACAAATTGCTCATTTCCAGGTCTTATAGTAGGTGATTGGCAGGTCACTACATGTGATGCGCTTGCTCAGTAGAAAGGCATGAGTGTGGCGGAAAATATAACTCGCATTCGAGAACGCATACGAGATGATTTCGGGGCTCAACCAGTGAAGTTGATTGCAGTGACCAAATACGCTCAGCTTTCTCAAATCGAAGAAGCCTTCAGAACCGGTGTCACCGAGTTTGGTGAAAACCGCGTCCAGAACGCGCTCTCGAAAATGGAAACGCTCGAAGCAAAACTACCTGATGCTCGTTGGCATTTTATTGGTCACTTGCAGACCAACAAAGTAAAGCAGGTTGTTGGCCGCTTCGCCCTCATTCAATCTGTTGATTCCCTGAGGCTGGCTCAAGAAATTTCGAAAAGCGCCAGCCAAAAAGAAATCATCCAATCCGTTCTCCTCCAGGTAAAAGTGCTGCCGGATCCAAGCAAGTCCGGTTTTACTCCTGAGGAGCTGCGGCGTGATTTTGCAACAATCATATCTCTGGCAAATATCGAGTGCCATGGATTAATGACGATAACACCGCTTAGTGCAAATACAGATGACCGCCATTTTTGCTTCAACGGTCTGCGCGATCTGCGCGACGAGTTGATCGCAGTTCATGGCACAAAACTTCCCGAACTTTCAATGGGCATGAGTGATGATTGGCAAGACGCCGTGCAGTGCGGCGCCACTATGGTGCGGATTGGTAGCGCCATATTTCAACAATAGTTTTTTTTCTCAGGAAACGTAGGTAGGAAACGCGGGTAAGGAACTTGGTACAGGCCGGGTAAGGAGGATCTAGTGAGCAGCATCGTTCAAAAATTCAAGAGCTTTTGGTTTGGTCCGCAAGACAATTACGAAAGAGAAGACTTCGAAGATCTATTCGAAGCATCTGATGATGTCTATGCAACCAATGGCCAATTAGCATTGGATACTAAGCCAGTGGACATGGGTAAGCAGTCACGTGTAATTACTACACAACCAAACACTAAGGTTGTTGACCATCCGTCAGCACAACCGTCAAGTGAAGTTCTTGTTATTGAGCCGCGTGCTTTCGAAGAGTCTCTTGAAATTGTTGAGCACCTTCGCACACGCAAATCCGTTCTTCTTAACTTGCACATGCTTGATAACGAAGGATCTCAACGCGTTGTAGATTTTCTCTCTGGTGCTTGCCACGCCATAGATGGACATCAACAAAAAATCGGCGATGGCGTTTTCTTATTCGCGCCATCATCTGTGGTAATCAACTCCGAATCAACTTCTTCCAAAGCCATCAAAGATGCCTTCTGGAATAAAGCACAAGTGATGTAACTAGCGATTTTTTATCGCCCCGAGAGGACGGACCCCCGAAGGTCCGTCCTCTTTTATTTAAACATCTAATAAACCTTATTAAACCAATTGTTGGGATTGGCGGCTATTTCGTTTACGTAGATGCTGAAGTGCAGATGCGGCCCCGTTGCCCGTCCAGTTGCGCCGACAAGGCCTATCTTCTCTCCTTGCTCAACTTCATCACCTGGTTTGACGAGTATTTTCTGGAGATGGATGTAGAAAGAAATTACGCCTTGACCGTGATCGATTGCGACAACATTGCCATGCAACTTGAAGCCGGTACGGGCGAGCACAACCTTACCCGGTGCACATGCTAAGACGGGTGAGCCCATTCCGGCTGCAAAATCTAAACCGGAGTGAAAGTAGTCTTTCAATAGCCTGCCATTTACGACGCGCTTGATTCCGAATGCAGCTGACCGTCTTGCTGTTGAGGGAGCTTTGAATTTGCCTTCCCACATTCTCGTTTCGCTTAAAGTCTTCTTTGCTCCTTCAACTGCTTCCTCTTCACCGGGCGACATGTTGAAGTTGTCCTTCTCGGGAGCCAGCCGTAAGTGCTGCAAAGGAAAGCCGCCATCACATACGGTGATGGTCGATTTCTCTGCACCAACTGAGACTGTATGTTTGCCTGGATCCAGGTCAGCGGGTATAGCAAGAAGACAATGCGAACAGTTTTGCCCGTCTTTCTCTATCGGAAAGAGTTTGATTTTGTGATCGAGCAAATGCAAAAAGGTGTCTTCGGTACCGCTTGCCTCACTCGGGCAAACCGTCACCTCAACTGTTTCACCTTGCTTGGGATGATCGTTTGAAAACTGAAGCCGTGCCAAACCGATCGGACAGCATAATATAGATAAGACAAGCGCAAACGCTGAAGCCCGGTCAAAAACCATAATGTCTTTTACGCCGGTGTTACCTGGGATTTGATCTTTTGAAGAGCTTCAATCAAAGCATCGAGCTTTTCGATTGGCAAACTCACACCCTTCTTGCTTGGCTGCTCTACTTTTTCCTTGTCGAGATAATATTCACGGATGTGCAAATAGTGTTTGTTTTTGTATTCGTTTATATAGGCGTACACAATTTCGCCGGTACCCTTTTCGTGAATACTGATTTTTTCTTCCAAGGGAGCGTCCTCCTCGCATCTGCTTAGCACATCAAAGTATAGTAAACATCACACCAAATTTGTTTCGATGCGAAACGACAACTGAGTTATATAGATGGCGAAATTTCTGGACAAAGCAGTAGTTGAAGCCCGTTCTGGCGACGGCGGCAACGGCATGATTGCCTGGCGCCGGGCCAAGTACGAGCCTATGGGCGGACCGGCAGGCGGTAACGGCGGCCGGGGCGGCAGTGTCTATTTGGAAGCCACGGAAAATTTGAGTACTCTAATCGATTTTCGCTTCAAGACGAAGTTTGCCGCAGACAACGGCGAGAAGGGCGGTATTTCCAACCGCTTCGGACATGCAGGCAAAGATCTCGTTATAAAAGTTCCACTTGGCACCGTCGTTTGGGATCACGAAGCCGAAAAGGCGATTGCCGATCTCACCCATGACGGCGAACGGGTTCTAGTTGCAGAGGGTGGCCGGGGCGGACGCGGCAATGGCGTATTGGCCTCTCCAACCAGAAGATCGCCGCATTTTTGCGAACCAGGAGAGCCTGGGGTCACGCGCACTTTGAGATTGGAACTAAAACTGCTTGCCGATGTTGGCCTGATTGGCTTTCCCAATGCCGGAAAATCTACGCTCCTTTCCATTATGTCGGCTGCCAAGCCAAAAATTGCCGACTATCCATTTACTACGCTTGAACCGCAGTTAGGTGTTGTGCGTGTTTCTGAAGGCGAAAGTTATGTCATGGCAGACATTCCGGGTCTGATTGAGGGCGCTTCACAAGGCGTTGGTCTTGGACACGACTTCTTGAGACACATCGAGAGAACGGCCCTTCTCGTTCATCTTGTTGATGCCAGTTCCGAAAATGTAGTTGGCGATCTCGAAGTGATCGAAAACGAACTCAAAAAATTCAACGAGAAATTAGCGACGCGTCCGCGCATAATTGTGCTCAATAAAAAAGACTTGCTTGATGAAGAAGCGGCCAAGAAGATTCTCGCTCAGGTTAAGAAAGCGCGACCTGATATTGCCGCAGTGCTCATGATTTCAGCAGCCACAAAAGGGAATCTCAAGGAGCTTGAAAATACAATCTGGAACAAGTTAGCGGCCGCCAAGCAAGAAGCGAAAATTGCCTCAGCCGTTGAGATCGAACTGGACGAAAAGGCAAGCGATCACGGCGACTCTAGTTTTGTGATTTCACGGAAAAAGAGAAAGTTTTTTGTGGAAGGCGATCGCGTCAAGCGCTTAGTAGGGGTAACCGATGCACGCAGCCCTGAATCCATTCATCATCTCAATCACATACTGCGCGCCATGGGCGTCATGGATGCATTGATGAACGAAAAAATCGAAAGTGGAGATGAGGTGCTGATCGGCGATCTCACTTTCAAATATGGTGAAAACTTGTTTTGAACCAGCCCGTTTTTACTTCTTGGACTTGCCGGCTTTTTCTTTTTCTTCTAGCTCTGCCAGACGTACTACTTTACGAACGGCAGCGGCAGTTGCTTTTACAGCTATCTTGCGTTTGCGCACCAAAACTTTCTGTGCGCGTTTGAAGCCTTTTTGTTGCGGCATCACGGTTCTCCGATGTTCTTTGAAAGATGGATGATTGTACTACACCCAGAGATTGCCAAGATAGATAATGCCATCTTTTGCTTTATCTGGTAAAGATTCCAAGATAGATTGCCCAATTGGCGGGAATAGCGTGATTCGGCTTAGCTCTTCAAGCGGCACAAAATCTACTCCGGCAAGAACCGGCTCATTACCCAGCTTCATCGTGCCTCCCGTTACACGGGCACGCAAATAAATATTGACAATGTGCCTGGAGCGATCCGGTGCAATCGCTTCCGAAAGGAAAAGAAAGTTTTCGATTTCGACATCCAGTCCGGTTTCTTCCTTCAATTCCCGCACACCGCATTCTTGAAAAGTCTCGCCATATTCAAGGCGACCGCCCGGCAAAACCCAATATTGCCTGTTCCCTTTTCGGTGGCGAACTAGAAGAATCTTGCTGCCATCAACCACAACTACAGAAATACGCGTAGTAGGAATTTGATGTCCAGGTTTTCGTTTAACTTTAGGTTTTGGCAAACATTCTTCTCAACAAAATGTGTTGATAGTAGCAGTTTTTTAGGGCAATGAACGCGGAGAATGTGCCGTGTGTTACTGTATCTAGATGCTGTTAGTCGGAGACTTGCACTATGACGGCTGCTGAAGTTGAACGTCAGCTGAACGAGCTTGCCCAATTGGCTACTTCTGCCTTTGGACGCGCAGAAAATAGCAACCAGTTGGAGGAACTTCGCCTTGAATACCTTGGCGAAAAAAGCCAGCTGACCACTGTATTGCGTGGTCTGCGAGATCTGGACAAAGCCGAGCGTCCGCGCATCGGACAGCTTGCAAATACTGTTAAAGAAAAAATTCAAAGTGCGCACGATGATCGCAAAAATGCTCTGTTTGAGCAGGATCTCAATCAGCGCTTGAAAAACGAACAGATTGACGTAACCATGCCCGGCAAAGGCCTGAAGCTAGGGCACATCCATCCGCTCACGCAAATCACCGAGCAAATAACCGAAATATTTTTCGGGATGGGTTTTACGGTTTCAGATGGTCCTGAAGTTG
>CAJCIF010000149.1 GCA_903970355.1 Actinomycetota bacterium | reverse complement strand
AAAGACGCGTATCCCTGGCCCAGTATCGCTCGAGTTGCTCCGGATAAATGAATACCGCCTATGGATAAAGGAGGCGCGAGTACACCGTTGATTGGTCTTGTGTTGTTAAGGAAGTAAAGGCCGTTTGGTGCACCGCCTCCGTTCCCGACCGTTATCGAGCCTTGTCCTAAATAGACATAGCCGTTAGTTGGTGGCGGTGTTACGACCACAAGCGAATGAACCAGCCCTCCCGGCATAACATTTGTTGTTCCATATGCTGTGCCAGTAAGTGTTCCACCCACTATCCTGCCGCCGTCGAAGATGCCAATGGAAGCGGCGTAGCCGGCATGGAAGTAATTGGAGTTAATAAGTTGGAATGACCTTTGGGAGCCGCTAAGACGAATGCCACTAAATGCGCTACTAAAGGGTATCGGTCCATGAGCTTGGGCCGCATTGCAAATCGTACTGCACAAGGCGGAGAAAAGCGTTGCTAGCATCGCGCTTTTGCGTTTCATTTAACAGACCTCTTATGGTGGGGAGTGGTTGATCCACAAGGTTGGTTATCAAACACCCATTTTCTGGTTGTTTAGTGCTTTCTTCAATCCTTGACGACTAGACCAATCGCAGTGTCATGATCTGCTGCTTGGCCCTCAAGCATGCGAATCAGTGCTCGAGCTTCCGCCAGTTCTTCCCTCTTTCTATCCAGCAGTTCTCCGCGCTTGCCGATTTCAGCCTGCAATTCACCGATCGTTTTTTTGAGTTCTTGCGCGGTGGATTTCTTGATTTCCTGGAGACGCTTTTCCAGTCGGTTTGCTTCCTCTTGCAACTTAGCGCGTTCGCCCTCAGATCGAGATATTTCTTTCTGCAGTTTGACCGCACCTTTTTGAACGCGCTGGATCTCCTGTATCAGGCTGAAGTTCTCTAAGCGGAGGCGCTCATTTTCTGCAACACTAATTTGGGCAAGTTCTTCATCAGTTAAGGATGCAGATTTGTCGGGACTTTGCTTGAATTCGGTTCCATCCAATATCAAACTGGCGTATTTCGGTGCTTCAAATCTGAAAGTACTTATGTAACTTGCAAGTAATCTATCTATCGGTAGTTCTCGATCAGCTATCGCTAAATTAGCAATGGATTTGTAGACTTCCATGTCGAGAGCGACACTATTAACTGATCTGGTTTCGAATGCCGGCGCACATAATTCATGCCGTTGCAGCTCCTTTCCGTTCCAATTTTCAGAGTAATGAGCAATTAAGGAAATGAGCTGTCCATCGGATAGTCCTGTTTTCCCGTGAATTTGCAAAGGCAAGGAATAGTGAAAACTTTGCATCGATAATCTGTCTATTTGGCTTAGTTTTCCCAAGCTACTGCGAAGTAATTTACGCGTATACTGATTCCGACTACGAATGGGTAAATGCATGATCTCCCCTACATGCGTGGCTGGAATCACATTTTGACTCGAATCCCGAATAGAATTTTGAATAGTATGATTGGCTATGGATGGAAGATATTCCGGTTTTTCCAAAAATAGTTTTCTTGAATGAATCACTTTTCCTACACTACCTGGTTCGGTTGGAACATGGAGCAGCGATTCGGGAGTAAGACTATTTTTTTCTGCGAATAGATCTGCGGGGATTGCATTTTTCCATTTGAGCTCCAGAACCTGGTTATTGTTACTTTCAAGCAGTTTTTCGAGAGAGGCTCGTGATGGAACATCTACGAATTCGTCTGCATCAAGAAAGAAAACGAAGTCCGCACCCATTGAAAAAGCTTTGTTCAGCAGAATATGCGTAACCTGCTTTTGATGAGAGCAAGACGTGTTCAATTTGTACAGAAAAAATCGATCGCTCTTTGGCATATGCTCAAGGATCGGTTTGGTTGCATCTACCGATCTGTGATCTACGACAAAAATCAGATCGAACAAAGTGTTCACGTGTGCAAGAAAAAGAGCAATTATGTCCTGCTCATCTCGCATCCCACTAATTACTGCTAAGCGCAAGCTATAGCACCCATGAAAATGTGTTAGTGGCTTAATGTTAGCACTAACGCCTCCTGGGCAATTGGTGGATGCAAAGATGATTACTCTTTTCAGTTTATATTCGGCAAAATCGACGTTATAGTAGTTGAGTTACATTTTTGAGGTTCGGCAATGCAGACGCAAAGCTTTTCAATCGTCATTGAGACGGAGAACCTTGCCCGTACAAAACTGGCTGATTTTTATAGCTGCTTAGATTTGCTTGACCATCAGTCACTGGATATTCGGTTAGCAGAAGAAGTGGTTTTGGTTGATACCGTTCCTCTTTCTGATGAAACTAAGCGTGAGATCGTATCAACGTACCCATGGCTACAAATTTTTTCAGTCACACCAGGCTTGGGCTATTACGAATCAAAAATGGAAGGTGCTGCGAAGTGCCGCGGGGATGTAATCGTTTTATGCGATTCAGATTGCAGGTATTCGACGAACTGGCTGGAAAGCATTGTGACCTCGTTTGATGATCCTTCAATAGAAATCGTAAGTGGGAAAACTTTTCCACGAGCAGATGATTTCTATTCGATAGCCCTTGCAGGAACACTAGCCAATTTTTCTTCGGAAGTTTCAGATGGTCCCAAACTTCACGAATCGAATTCATATTTTGCCAATAATGTAGCTTTCAAACGATCGTATCTTTTGAAACATCCAATCCCTACAAATCTCCCTATTTTTCGCGGGAACTGTTCGCTTCATTGCTCGGCGATCAGATCCAACTTTGGTGGGACAATTTGGGCACATTCAGATGCACAGGCTGTTCACCCTATTCCATCACCTGCTGGATTATTTCCCAGGATGTTGTTACATGGTCTCGATTTTTTCACGGCGACGAAGTTCGAACTTCATGCCAAGGCCAGAGAAGGTGCTTTCAATGATTACCGGCCAGCGAGAATAACAAAAGATCAGTTACAAGCAGTCTTCTCGTGGCGTTTACAGGCTATCAGATCAAAGCTGAAGGCTCTCGATCAACATAATCTCAATGTAATCCAACTTGTCTTTATAGCTCTATTGGCCTCGTTGTGCGAAATAGTGTTTTGGCTTGGCTTTGCGATCGCCAATTTGGCTCCGGATTTAGTGCGCATTCTTTCAGGCGAAAAGCAACATCACCAACTCGATCCAAAGCCGGCAATGGCTGACTATTAAAAAGTCTGCAATTGTAAATGCTTCCAAACAGCTTTCCATTCTAGTAAGCTCTGGTATTAAAACGTTTGCACCAGGCTGTTGAAGGAGCTTAGTGATGTTTTTGAAATGCACGTTTGCCGATGCGGCTTTATCTGTAGTGTTTGTATGCGGCACACAAGCACAAGCTCAAGACTCGCAACCGCTTAGAACGTTTTATGGAACTCCGCAGCAGCCGCAATATCTGAATCCGGAACATACAAAAATGGCTCCGGTGCCACCTTATTCTGGAACGCCCGGTAATTACCCGACAGTTCCCGTACAAGTACCACCGCTACCGTTCAACGGCAGTGCCGGCGCACCAAATAATTATGGTTATTACCCCACCAACAACATGCCGTCGGTTTCCACAGGGCATGCTCCAGGTACTATGCCCAACCCCGCCTACATGCCTACTGGAGATAACAGTGATGGACATCTTCAAAAGGAAGAACATCAAAGAAGAATCGATAACATGAGAAGGATGGGTTATAGCGAAGATCGAATTCGAAGTTACGACCAGCAATTCAATCCATCGCCAGCATTGCCGCCCGGCGCAAGGCTAAGAAAAATTGGTCCCATTACAGTTATTGATGATGGTTCTACGCCTCAACAAAGACTGAACAACATTACGCATAGCGGTTTGCTTGATACTCCCATCTCAACAGATCCGCATCATTATTCGTCTGGTACATACGGTTATTACAAGACGCATGGCGGGACGAAAGGTTATGGGCAGTGGCTTGATGACGGTATGAAATAACGACCGGGTGCTTTAACGATTCGGTAACGTCTTATTGCTCCTGGTGGCGTATTGTTTCAGCACAAAACAAAAACGCCGCTTTCGGAGACCTTATAAATGGCCGACAAAATTGATGCGCCTAAAGCAATGGAAAGTGCAAAAGCAAGCGATGGTTGTTCAGTAATGAATGCTTTCGCAGGACAATCTTTTGAAGACCAGGTCAAGGCATTTAAACAAATGCAGTCAATGAATGGAAAAAATTCCGGGCTTCATTTAGACGTAAAAATCCAATATCCAAAAGAGCGTGAGTGGAGCGCTGGAAGAGAATTCTGGGGACTCGCTTCGCCTATTGAATTTCCACTTGTCTATACGGAACTTAGTGTTTCTAAGGATAAAGGAGGCAAAACTCCTGGACAAGATGTTTTGTTTACTGAAACAATTTACCCATTCAAAGGCACCAAAGATTATACGTGCCATACGGAGCCATCAGGCACAGCGACTGAAAAATCCGATAAGAAATCAGAAACTTTCGCAAATATCAGCGGTATTGAGAAGTAGCTGAGTCAAGGGCTTTTGACGCTGGAGCCCCGATGAAATAGTACGCAGTCCCGATCTTTATACACGATTTGCCAATCGGGTAAAGTTGGCAGTTTCTTTCCAATTTCCTGGTCCGGCCTGGCTAAAAGCCACTCTATACCATACCAATCGAGTATCTTTGCCCATTCATCTCTGGCCATTAATATTCGCCAGTAATCGCTCATTAACTTAGAATCGTAGCCATCAAATCTGGTGTCGATAAAGATTTGACAATTCGGCAAATATAATTCGCACATATCGGAAACTTCATTATCCGCGAACAAGCGACCGCCATTGTAGCTCTGCATCAAATACTTGATTGCACCAAAAGGCGGAGCGAAGCTAGCCCGTGCTGACGGAATGGCGAGAACGGTTACCTTATTGTGGTAAAACGCCGTACCTAAAATAGCAAAGAGTGCAACGCCTACTTCAATGATCAAAAAGGAAACTTTTCTTTTCAAAAACTCTTCGGTTTCCTTCGTTTTGGAGAAACCGCTGCCCAAAGACAGGAAATTCGTTAATTCGTAGACGATAAAAAGTGAGGCAATGACCTGATAACGTCTCGTGTGAAAAGCGAATGCTACGGAAGCAACGATCAACAAAAGCGAAAGGATACCCAAGGGCGACCATATTCTTGCTTTGCGATTGCGAAAAATAAAAACGGCAAGCGAGGCAAATGTGAAGACGACCAAAATCAAAAACGGATATACGAGGGTTTCTTTTAGTGCCAATTCGTAAGTTATCGGTTGCATCTCCTCAACGTTTTGCGGCACAATCGAGAAATACATTCTAGGCAGGTGTAACCAAAGTCCTATGCCATAGGGATTAATCAAAGTTGCTATCGTTGATGTGAGAGTGCCCATTAGTAGAGTTTTCGAGATTCCGGAAAGTTGCTTTGTTTTTAAAATATCTTCTGCACAAAATGCAACTGAATAAAAAGCCAAAAGAATCAGATGAGCAACAAAGGCGATGTGCACATTTGCTTCGAAAATGAGAAGGAGAGTGAGCGCCAATACATAGCGCCATCGGATGGCATTGTCGATTCCGCTGGCGTGCCTTTCGCGCATCGACTGGAGAATGCAAAATATAAGTGCGGTAACGAGATATGTGAAGAGTTCTGGTCTCACCACATTGCGTAAATTGCTGGTCAATGCTCCCAGACCAACTAAGATGAAAAGCCAAACTGCCGAGACGTTAAGGCGGCTGCAAGAACGTAGTGGAATTGCGATAAAAGAAAGCGCATAAATAGCTGCCGTAACAGCGATTATCTGAATTAAACTGAGGAGCAAATACGCTTGAAAGAAGATTACTTCTGCTAACCACTGGTAGATTATGTATGGTTGCGGATCTCCTCTTTCAGCAGCAACTTTCAGAGCGAAAGAAAACGGGTCCTGGTGCGGTAGATGTCCTATTTCGCAAATTATTTCACCGGTTTTCAGCAGCCAGCAAAAATCTGGATTGAAACCAATAGCATCGCAATAGTAACCTGTGCGCCAGGCAAGCAAATAAAGAACCAGAACGCCAATGAGCAATCCAGCGACCTTCAAAAGACTGCTATTCGATTTAGATAACCATGCCGTGAAATTCATCGAGTTCGATCCTGTCACACCTCCAGCCAGTTGGTAAACCCTGTCCTGCAGGTCTTAACGTCAATCAGCGTAATTGCCGCATTTTTGGGGGAATCTTCTCATAGACCTCCACTTGATAACCGGCTAATATCATTTTGCGTTTGGCAATTGGCGTTTACTTCAACCCTGGATTCGATCGGGGCGAAGCTTCATTCGCCTAGACAGGGAGAAACAAAATGCAAACAGTGAGTTCGCAACCAGTAAGCGAATTGCTCATCATCCTACCGGCAGAAAAAAATCTCAGTCCGGACAGGCACGGTGCCTGGCAGCAACATGCCGAGGGTTTGCGTAAGCAAGGTTTGGAGCAAGTTACAACAAGGGATACGGTTACCAACCTACCTACATTGTCTCTGGTCATTAAAGAAGGTGATCCGGAGAGGGCGAATTTATTGCCCGCGCTATTTTCAATTGCGAAAGACTTGAAAGAGGCGCTGGAGCAGCAAGATTTGACGAAACTGATAGAAGTTAGAAGAGTATTGCACGATCAATATGATCACTATGCATTCAGCCCAAAGGAAAAAGCGGAAGCCGGAGACTTATTGCAGGTTGCCGATGGCATATGGGAAAAACTGCAGCAAGAACTGATAAAAGCAAAGGGCGAATTAGATCAAAAATCGTTACCTGGTTCTGAAGAAGTAAACACGCGCGAAGCGTTCGAAGCGCGTTTGAAATATTGGCGATGGTCAGTGCGACATTCCAAAATTGCTTGTTAGTTCCCGCATCATATTTGATATCACTGTCTTCCCAGAAATCCGTATGGCGTCTGCAATTGGATTATGAGAAGAAGATTGCGGTAAGGTTAAATTCCGTGCTCTCCCCTCGCAAGCCTAACTATAATCGTGATAACGGCTTGTTACAGGAGCGAAAAAGGGATGAACGAGCATTACCGCCAGGGTGACGTTTTGTTAGTAAGGATCGAGTCGCTTCCACGAGAAGCAACCAAAGAGCAGCACGAAGAAAGTGTCGTTCTTGCCTATGGAGAAGTTACCGGACATGCCCACCGTTTAAGCGCTTCAACGGTTTCAATGCATGCCTGGAAAGGTGACAAGCTTATCGAAGTGACAAAGCCAACCGCCTTAACACACGAAGAACATAGCCCACTGGAGATTGAGCCAGGATTCTACAAAGTTGTGCGCCAGCGTGAATATACGCCAGAGCGAATTAGAAATGTCTGCGACTAGCCAATCTATCGATGTTGAGAGATTACAAAAAGCACTGAAAAAGTGCAGTGCTGAGTGGGTGAGCCTTGCCAGGTCTACTGGTTCAACAGATAGAGCAGCAGTAACTGCTTCTGTCTCGGCACTCTATCGCCTTCTCGAATTGCCTCCGCCAACAATAGTGTTTTGCGAAAGCCCCTGGCAAATGGTAGCCATGAAGGCAGTGCTCGAAACCGGCTTTACTCGCGAAAAATTGCAAGCCGTTTTAGACCGGCATCGTACGCAAAAAATTGATTTTCCAATTGGCGGCCAAAATTCTGCAAAATTGCTCTGGCAACGATTATGGTCGGTTTTAGATGAGCAAATAAGCGCGGAAAGTCGCCAAACGCTTCGCGAAGCGAAAATCGAAGAAGAAGAATATTCGAAAAAAAATGGCTGGAATATATGGCTGAAGAATGTATCCAAAAATCAGCCTTTTCTGCGCACTTCAAGCAGTGATGATGAAACAGAAACAGAACCTTTCGGTTGGATTTGGTTAAGACCGAAAATTAGCAAAATACAGAATCAGATGCTTTCACAATTGGAGGGAGTAAGCGCAGGTAGCTTAGGAAGTGGCCTGGTGGAAAAGCTTAAATCATCCTTCCGATCGGGAGCAACACCAACAGCCGCTCAGCTCCCAATCGGTCGGCTAACGCAAATTGCAACTGAGATGATGTTCTTGAACTTTGATCTAATGCCGAAGGACCTCATTCCTCATATATTAAATCCAGGCGAATCTGTTTTTCGGCTGGCCCAAGCAGCGATAACTGGAAATTTGAAAGTCGAATTGGATAAAACCTTCCCCGCAGAAGAGCGAGATGTTCTGGCGCTTTGGATGAGTTTTACGTTGGCTTTCGCTCATAGCTGGGATGGTCCTTCCTCCATTGGCTTATTGCCTTTCTTCGACATTTTGTATGAACAAAAATCATCAATTCCCATTGGTCAAACCAATTTGAGGCGGATGAAAACATTCCTGCATCTAGCTCAACGAGCCGCTTCTTACCTATTCACCAAGAATGTTTGTCTTGTTTGCGAACGCCCACTTGTTTTCAAATTGGATGAAGGCGGGCGATTACATTCTGAGGATGGACCGGCAATCGCTTATGGTGATGGTTTCAGGTTGTTCTCATGGCATGGCACCAACGTTCCTCAATGGATAATCAACGATCCGCAATCTATAACCGTGGCCAAGATCGATAAAGAGATCAACGCTGAATTGCGTCGAATCATGATAGAGCGCTATGGTGCGTCGCGTTATATTCTTGATTCAGGCGCAGTTGTGATTGATAAAGATGAATGCGGCGTTCTCTATCGCAAAGAAGTTAGGAACGATGAAGCAATTGTGATGGTGAAAGTTCGCAACTCTACACCCGAACCAGATGGCACATACCGTGACTACTTTTTGAGAGTGCCACCAACAATAACAAAAGCACGCGATGCTGTGGCTTGGACATTCGATATGAAACCGGAAGAATACAAGCCGTCCAAAGAATCATAGAAAAAGTTCGCTAAGGTGCGCAGTCACGTATTGCAACCGAGAATGGTTGAGGTTTCAGTTCACCCAGTACAGGCATCGTGATTGATATATCCGCTGGCGCGGTATCTTTAGGTGTCTCAATTGGCACTTTCCAGGGATGCCACCACTGTAATTTTGCTGCCTCGTCGAACTTCGCTGCAGACTCGCTTTTGCCGGCTTTAGCCAAAACTAGCGCTGCAGTAGCATAGGCATCGGCAAGATAATTATCCAGTTTCAATGCTGAATCACAATCCTTAGCAGCGCTTTCCAGCTCGCCGTGGTGCAAATGAATCCGCGCCCGATTCACATAATTCATAGGCAAATCGGATGTGAGCGCAAAAGCTTTTTCAAGATGATTTTTCGACTCAGTTGATTGGCCTAATAAATCTTCGACAAACGCCAGGTAGGAATATGCAAGTGCGGAAGTAGGAATGAGCGTAACTGATCGATTTAAGTCTGGCTCAGCAGATTTGTAATTTCCGAGAGCAATCTTCGAAACCGCTCGCTGCCAGAAACCAGGACCAAAAGTTGGTTCTAAGCTCGTTGATTGATTGTAATCTTGAATCGACTCTTCCCAAAGGCCGGCAGCTCTCAGCATTTCAGCTCGCAGTCTGTGACCGCGCGGAGCGTAAGTTTCTAATTCGAAGAGTTTAATTGCGTCGTCTTTTGCCTGGTCAATTCGATCGGTCGCTGCGTCAGCGTATGCCAAATATGCCCAAAGTTGAGAGGCTTTTTCATTGAGCTCAATGCCTTTGCGCAAGTCACTTACAGCATTCTCGTATTTATGTGCATTGCTCCAAACGAGTCCCCTATCCTGATAATCATAATAAAGAGAGTAGGTATAGCCTTGTTCGCCGGTCTCTAAAGCGAAACTGGCCGTATCAAGAGCCCGTTGATGATTTCCCAGAGCGTCATAATCATGTCCTAGAGTGCTCAGGGCCTGGCCATTGTTGGGTTCAAGTGCAAGCACTCTATCGAGGTCCGATACCGACTCTGGATATTTCTCGACCAAATTTTCCAGCCGACCACGCTCCGCTATTGCGGTAAGCCATTCTGGAAACATCGACAAGCATTTTTCGATGTCGGCACAAGCTTGCGGAATTCTGTTGGTCATCAAATACATTTCACAACGCCTATAGTATGCTTCACCATTTTTTGGTGCTAGTTCGATTGCTTTACTGTAATCGGCGATTGCTTCCTCACGTTTGTCGTCCTTTTGATCTTTCTTGCCCTGTTTAAGTGCAACTGCATATCCCTTGGGGTTCATTTTGATTCGTGAATCAGGACTGCCCTGCTCTTCGAATGCAGAGAGTTGAGTTGGCTTGTCTTCCATTTGTTGCGCCAAAAATGCTAACTCGCCCCGGGTTAGCAAGGAATCAGGATGCTGCCTGATTATTTCTTTCAATCCACGCTTTGTTCGAGCCCAGTCCAATTTGGCCTCTTTGATTACATTCTCAAATGAAAAATCCAAAGACCATACAATTTGAGCGTAAAGAACATCTCCAGCTAATCCGGGCACTTTATTGGCCTCATCACTCACATATTTTGGAGCCTCACCTTCGCGTCCATACCACTTGGGCTGCAACCAATATGCCTTTTCGAAAATGATTGATTTGTATTGCGGATAGCGCGAATGACATTCATTTACCAGATTTTCATAGCGGGTTCGATCCCAACCCTGGCCAAGTGCTACCACTTGAGAAACTGTGTACCATTGCGGTGTGCGATGCTTCACCTGGTGCAATATTTCAAGTGCCTGAGCAAGACGCTCTCCCATCAACTTCCAACCCTCTTCCGTTACCGTATCGGCCCACCCGCCACCTCGAGCTTTCCATGCATAACCTACGAGGACATGAGCGTAACTAATTTTTGCTGTATCGGAATTTGGTTGCTCCTTCATCCATTTGGAAATGGTATCAAGCCGATTTGTCCATGCGATTTCGGGTTGATATGATGCTACCGAAATATAATCGAGAAAATAATCCATTGGAGAGCTACCGGTAGCCGTTGAGACTTCAGTTAGCCGAAGTTTATCAGCATACGAATCCAGCCCAGCAAAATCGTTTTTCTTAAGCAAACTTTTGACAGTCGAAAGTGTCGTTGCTGTTTCTGGATCTACCCAGGTGATCTCATCGAAATAATAATGCTTATTTTCCTGGGACTCGCTTGGCTGGCTTTCGCACGACTCTGCCAGTAGCCTGGTGGCGTCCGCATATTTCTTCTGCATTGCGCGCATTCGCAAGAAGGATTGAATGATTTCATTCGCTCTCATTTGTGCATCGGGCATGCGTTCTGCTTCTGCTAATGCGTCGTAAAGATATTTTTCTGCATTACTGTAGTCTTTTTTATCCAGGTAAGCATTGCCGATTGCTTCCAGACAATGGATGCGAAAATCGGTTGGGCAACCGGGAGTGCCTGGACGTAATTCAAGTGCTCTCAAAGCAGGAGCAGGATCGTTGTCTGTAGAAAGCCTCAAGTAGAAAAGCATCTGGGCGTTGCATGATGACATCAGGAGAAATCTTGCTTCCCAATTTTTGAGATCATTGCTATGGGCTAACTCTATTCCTTGCGCATAAACATCTTTTGCTTCATTTGCGCGCCAGTTTTGCCATAGCAAATCACCGCACTCAAGAAGCATCCCCAGCTGCTTTTCGACTGGTGCATTAGCGGCAACTGCTTTTTTTATGGCGCTGCGATATAACGTGACGGCGGCAGTTGGATCCTTTTCTGTTAGTGCAATAGCTCTGTGTTGCTCGTCTTGCCACGAAGGTTCTTGAGCACAAGCAGTGCCGCAATTGGTTAATAACCAAATAGCTAAGATCGCAACAGTACGATTGCACAAGTTATTTTTTTGCATTTGCATCTTTTCGGATCCAGCCGGTGCCTCCGCAAACAGGACAATTCCCAATATCTTCTGCTGGTTTATCGCTGTAAATGCGAATTATATGACCGATGTGATGTTGACTATATGCTGTCCAGCCTCCTCCCGCAAACGGATAGGTCATCCAGATATCGCTAGGAGGATGTCCCGCAATGTCCTGATGGTGCCAACCAGGCATAGACAGCCGCAGGCAGTTGCCGGTACACGGTAACCAACCACGCTCAGCAGCAACTTGTATGGTTTTGTCTACAGAGTCATCAACAAGTGTAAGAGGAGGTTCTGGATAAGACTTAAGAGTCAGTCCATTCTTGGCAATCCAAAAGGCACCAGCTAGAAATAGGATTATCAACAACACGCTTAGGAGCTTTCCGCCACCACGATTTGTTGTATCGGTTCGACCGCCTACTGACTTCATTACTCACCCCAATAAGAAACGGGATATTGAATGCAGATCTTATAAAGTCTAGCACTATAAGTGGTTCACCAGTTGGCCTGCTCTGAATTTGCCAAACAGGCACCAAATATGGTGCGATGGTTTCGCTTGGATTCTTAGATTTATATGCTTTGAAACTTACGTTTTTGGACATTGAGCAAATTGCCAAGTACTAGCATACCTAAAATGCATTTACAATAACGCTTTTCAGAAATTGAGCTCGCTGTGATGCAATGAATGCCTTCTCGCTTGGAACCATAGTTATCTTAATCTGCCTGGGTGCTTCGGCAGCTGGTCTTGTCCTGGTGCGCAGGCATGTTAATCTTTCCGAATTGAAGGTGAACCACGAAGTTGGTTCGATCATGATTTCGGTGCTCGGTACGCTCTATGCAATAGTTCTTGGTTTGATTGTTGTCGACTCGCTTGCGCATCACGAATTAGCCGAGGCTACAGAATCTTCTGAAGCAAATGCAATCGGAACCGTAATGCATCTTGCTTGCGTTTTGCCGGACGAACAAAAAAAACCAATTTTGGATGCGGCTGTTAAATACTGCGACCTGGCAGTAGATAAAGAATGGCCTTCAATGGAAAAAGGGATCGCACCAGAACCTGAAACAAAAAAGGCTTATTATGATTTATGGACAATAACCGCAGGGTACGAGCCAAAAACGGCTAAAGAACAAAATATTCACCAGGGCTTCATTGCTGCTATGCAGCAACTTAGTGACTCAAGGCGATATCGGGTAGTTAACTGCACGCAAGGCATTCCCTTGCTTCTCTGGATGATTCTGATCTGCGGTGGTGTGAGCACCATTGGTTTTACATATTTTTTCGGTGCCGAAAAATTATCATCCCAAATCTTGATGACATCCATTGTAACTTTCATGCTGTGCTTGAATGTACTGTTGGTCGGTTTTTACAGTCGGCCCTACCGAGGGGATTTGCACATTGAGCCCAATAGCCTTATTCACGTGCGCGAATCTTTGCGCCAAGCTTACTAGCCAGCCTTTCACCCAGGCTACGAACTTTTCGGCGTCTTGACCAGGTATAAATGCTACTAAACTTGCAATCATAATGTGCTCGAAGAGTGGGATGTTCATGGCATACTCGATTCCAAGATGGAGTGACAGTAGAACCAGGAGCACCGCGTATCTTGTCTCCTTGAACCAAATGAGCGTCCAACCTAAAAACTCAGCAAAAATTGAACCCCAGGTGCACAACTTCAAGAAAAGCATATTTTGAGGAACGAACGGTACAGTGAACCTGCTGAATTCTAAATGCCGGAAAACGTAATACATGGCAGTGCCATCCCACCAGCTTGGTGAGGCTAATTTTGATATCGAGGCTTGCCAATAAACTAGAGCGAATTGAAATTGGTAAGCTTTCAGCGCCCAAATGCTGCAATCTTGAGATGCATTTGATGAAGACTTGGATTTGAACCAGAGACGGTCAAGTGATAAGGCAGCACCTGTCGGAGCAAACATTAGCCAGAAGGCTGCAATACACATAAGGTGTTCACCGCCATGGTGCACAAATATGTTGCGGTGCAAAAATGAAACCAGCCCCAAATAAACTAATACGCTGCTGATTCTGCTAAACAATCCCAATGTCAGGCATAGGCAAGCACAGAAGAATAAAGCAAAAAATGCAAACAACCAACCATCTGCCTGAGGCAAGAGTGTAAGCAGATTAATGACAGGTATTGCGAAAATATTTTTGAGTGTTTCAGGGCGAAGAATGCCATTTGTGTTACTGAAGTATGTCACCAGTTCCGGTGCAGTCAAAACACAATACTCAAGTGCCACAAGACCAAACGCTATCCGGAACAAGCAGAGCGGCATTGGTGATTCCGACTTGAATAAGTTTTGCGTTACAGTCTTATAAAGATCGGCTAATTTCATTCGAGTTCACCTGTCGATATGTCACGCGTGCAAAGTATTTCTTGACCATCATCTGTGGTATGCAGTGGTTTGCTTAGACCTGTTTCTGGCGGTTCAATCCAAATCCAATGTCGAATGATAGAGACACTTACCACCGGATTCCCAACATGCGAATTTGTCCTGGCAATATAGCGAGTGGCATCCGGCCAGAGATAGGCCATGTTGGTATCACTTACGCAATCATTGCTCCAGCGTCGAAGCCCTTCCTTGAACATTTTTTCAACGACATCCATTTTTTCCATGCGCGGAAATTCCCAGGTTTTCTTGGTGCCGTCCTTGAATGTTAGTTCCGCAGTCAAATATTCGTTGTAGGTTCTAGGGTGCTCAAAGACTGACCAACCCTGCCACAGTCCAAAGTAATTGAGATACCCGATATAGGGAGTGATGAGTTGCTGCTTGAGAGGACAATCTGGTGAGAGCCATAACAGAATTCCACTAAAATGCATAACCAAAAACGAGAGTATCAGAGGAATACGTATTCGGGTCCACAACCGCTTCATCATTTTGAGTTCCTTTTAATGGAGTCTATTTTGAGTCTTTTGGTTATTGAGTCTTTTGGTTTTCTAGAGTCTTCTGTGCAAGCTCTATGGGTGCCGTTGTGGTGAAGTCGTTTATAGGATCTCGTTCAAGAACTTTCGCAATTCTATCCGGGCCAACAAGCTCAGCTAGAACAACTTCACTCATTGCTAACTGAGCGGAGTTATGCGTGAGAAGACCTTTCTCGTAATTAGTGATTGCTAACTGCGTCTCATCTGAAATCCTTTTGCGTCTTATTTCCAGACGACGCCCGAAATAAAGTTCTTTGAGAATCTTGTTCTCTTCAGGTCCACCAGTGGACATAACGAATGCAGTATTGAGTCCTTCTGCAGCCAGCGAAGCAAAAGGATTTCCTGAAAGCACAGCCGCAGCAGATAAGTTCGCTTCGATCATGCTGGCTGCGAAGTTGGCTAACTTACCATGATCGAATTTTTTCACTCGAGTATAGACAAAGTGAATTAACGGATCTCCATCTGCCGACGTTTTCAGAGCATTTTGATACACCTTTTGCGACATCTCAACATCCCAGGTAGCCTGTTGAAACGCCGTATCCGGGACGGTCAATTGGTTTTTCCATTCAGATAGTTCGGACACTACTGTTTGAGCTCGCTCCTCGCCTACAAGAGCGGATAGTCCTTTGAAGCCTTTTTGAACGGCGACATTAGACTCATCAGGATTTTCGATTCCTAAGCCCATAGCAATTTGCATAATTTGTGCCACGACCTTCGGATGCATTTCATCCCAATATCGTTGTTTGCAAAGTTCGGAGATCCAGAGATTGGACAACTTTTGATTTTTATCGACAATGACGCGCGACCCTTCCATGGACATGCTAAATCCGCGATAAGGATAGGCATAGTTGACTGCATCTTTTGTAAACGTTATGGAACGTTGCAATGTCGTACGAAAATGATCAACCGCTTTTTCAGCCTTTGCGTAATTCGGCTCTTGCTCGAGGGCCGTTTTAGTTAAACGATGTACGGTGTCACTAAATTGCGGACTCAGATCAACATAGGTGATCGCGCCTTGCAGCGGTGCCTTTGCCTGATCGAAATACTGATCCTTGCTGTCATCAGGAAGTTCTGAGATCAACTTATCTAAGGATTCGTCTTCGGCGTATTTTCTAACTTGACGTTTTTGCTTGATAGCTACTTGTTTGGATAACTTACTGTGAATCGTTTGCGCGCTATTGATCTCTGTATTGCCAGCGGTCTCTGCAAACATTGGTGAAGCTAACAGCGCGGAATCGGCTACGATAGCGCTCAAAGCGAGTAATCCAAAAGTTCTGATGTTCATGTAACTTCCTAGCAAGTACTGATCGATTGTCAGCGTTGTCCCTGTTCTTGTTATGGTTGACTTGATTGC
>CAJCIF010000148.1 GCA_903970355.1 Actinomycetota bacterium | reverse complement strand
AAACAGGCCCAGCACAAACAGGCCCAACACAAACAGGTCCAATACAAACAGGTCCAATACAAACAGGACAACAACAACAGGCCGACAAAATGGGCATGGGCACACGCCTTTTCAAGCATGTAGTCAATATACTGGTATCAAACTTACCAGCCTATCAGATGCAATCTTTCACTAAATGCTCACGGAATAAATATATCGTTCAAAACGTATGGATAGTGACGCACCAAATATGGCGGCGACCTGCACAAAACATACTGGTACAACCACTACAAAGTATTCACTCGGATACCAATCGTACAGGTCAAAAATCGGGATAAATAGCGTCCAAAAACTGTCTAAGCAGTCCAATAATTAAAGTACCCCAAAATTTACCCCGATATCTAACTAGAGCAACTATTATAGTAAGGCACCTAAGCGGTGAAGCTATGAGGTTCTCAGAACCGAGCAGAACAGGGGGAAAGAGGTGAGTTAGCCTCTTTTTGAAATACGAATAAAAACGGAACTAATTAGAAGGAAAAATAAAACGAAAGAAGGGCATACAAAAATGAACACTACTAGCAATGCAAGAGTACTTTGGAATGACGACAACGAGGACGTGAATAACGTCATCGACTTCGAGATCAATGAAGAACCTGTCGATTCTGAAGCCGAGTTCGTGCCCGGAGACAACGCGTCCAGTGTAGGAGTTGACTCAACCGGAATATATCTCAAAGAGATTGGGCGGCAAAAATTGCTTTCTGGCAAAGAAGAAATTGAGCTGGCAAGAGCCTGTAAGTTAGGCGATCAAGCTGCACGTAAAAAATTGGCTTCAGCCAATTTGCGACTGGTAGTTAGCATCGCTAAAAAATATGCAAATCACGGCTTGAGCTTGCAGGACTTAATTCAAGAGGGCAACTTAGGACTGATGCGTGCGGTTGATAAATTCGATCCCGAACGCGGTTTCAAGTTCTCGACTTACGCCACCTGGTGGATTCGTCAGGGCGTCACCCGCGCTATAGCGGATCAATCCCGAACGATTCGTCTGCCTGTACACTTGAATGAGTCTTTGACCAAGCTGAAGAGAACGGTCGCAAAGTTGAGCGAAAAACTAAATCGCAGACCAACGATCGAGGAACTCAGTAAAGAATCCGGTATCAAACAGGAAAAAATCCTGCAGCTTCTGGAAGCAGATAAGCAATTGATATCTCTCGATGGACTGGTAGGCGATTTTGAAGACACAGCCATGTCTGACTTAATTGCCAATGACAAAATCGCACCACCGGATGAAGAAGCAGATGCCAATTTGCTTGTTGGTCAAGTTGTTTCGATGCTGTCGAACCTGAGCCAATCGGAACGCAATGTCATTGCAATGCGATTTGGACTCGGCGGCGAATCGACTCGTTCACTTGAACAATGCGGTCAAGTTCTTGGTATCAGCCGAGAACGTGCCAGACAACTCGAACTAAAAGCTCTCAAGAAATTGCGCAACAACAGTGTTGCAAATGGATTGAAGAGTCATCTCAGCTAAGAGCAGAGGGGCGGCTCAAAAGCCGCCCCTCATGCGTCTAAGGAAGGAAGCAAATGATTGAAATGTCAGTAATAGGACTAGGAATGGACGGAGCAAAATCTGTCGTTCTGCTAAGTGATGAACAACGCAATCGTGCGCTGCCCATTTTTATCGGTGCTCTTGAAGCGAAAGCAATTTCTAGAGCAGTAACAGGTCTTAAGTCGAACCGACCAACTACTCATGAACTCTTGCTCAATACCATTAATGAATTGGGATTCGGCGTTCACTACGTTGAAATCGATATACGCGATGAACAGACTTATTTCGCCAAGGTTCAACTCACGCCCCTTCGTGAAGAGCTTCCGGTGAAAGAAATAGAAGCGAGACCATCGGATGCAATTGCAATCGCCCTTGCATCTGCTGCACCAATCATGGTTTCTTCAGAAGTGATGGCAAGAGCCGGAATTGCTTTTGAGACGGTCAAAGAAGACGAAGACACAGATCAATTCAAAGCCTTTCTCAATGATGTCAAAGCTTCCGATTTCAAACTTCCCGGTTTTGAACCAGGTTCATTGCCGGAAGAATAATTTCGCAGCGACGAAAAAGTCTTTATAAGGGCATGGCAAATCACATTGCCGTGCCCTTATTTTGCCATCAATAACATGTGGTCGCCGGGCACTCCGGCTAACTTGCCGTTTTTATCAAACGCTACGCAACGCAGCTCATAAAATCCGGGTGTTGGAAATAAATCTCGACGTACTGAGTAGCCGCCCTTCAATGCTGGCAACGTAAATACATCCAGCATGGCGACAGGGTTCGTAATTGGATAGTTGAAGCGATTGAACATATAGTTTTCTTTTGTGATCTGCAATTTCAACTGGCTGGCATCTTTAATGCCGCTTGCATCAATATTGATTTCGACTGGGTCGTTATTGCCTACGTATGCCAATCCGTCATGCAAGAGAAGGTTTCGGTTGGAAGCGCTAAGTACAGGCATCAACCGTTCAGGCGCAATTATTTCCACGGCCTTAAAGGTGGCATCAACCCCAGGTGGAATAACAAGGGCCAGCTCTTTCAAATTCTCACCAAATGCCCATTCAAAATTGCCGTGCAGCGAAAAAACAACCATCGTTTTTCCGTCTAACCGCACTTCGCCACCTTGCACATCAGAACTCGTCGAACACTCATTTGAAAAGTGGAGATCGAATTTAGTTGCATCGAGAGGCTTTTTTGCCTCTGTAAACGCAAGTCCGATGTAATGCGTTTGAGCTGGTGGAAACAGTTTTGGTTGAAGATGCAAGACGAGATTATTCTTCGTTTCGATCTTTATGCCTGAATCTGAATGCGGCAAACTTGCTTCAGTTACTACTTCAAGCAGCTCCTTTCCGGACCATTCTTTGTTGAGCGGTGGCTTCTCCTCTATATTGGCATTTACTTGCACAAACTTCATATTGGCGTGATCCCAGCGGCAAACAAGAACCGCATCTTTTACTTTCTTCAAGTTCTCTCGCAATAAACCAAATGGTGTTGATGGAAAGCCCCACAATCTCAGACTCGCATTCGGCGACATACCAATTAAGGCATTGCGACTAATGTAGGCACCTTTATAGTTATCCGGAATTTGCATTAAGAGAAGCGGCAAATTGGCTGTATGCGTTTCTTCAATAGATGCAATTCCTGCTCTTAAACCGTTCGCTTCTCGTCCAGCTTGTGCCCAGGGATCAAGATTGATTCTCAGCAATAGAAAAGCAGAGAAGAGAAAGGCTGCAGCAAGAATAAACGATGCATAAGAAAGATTGCGAGAAAACCGAGAGCCTGAAGTAGCGCCTTGTCCGAACCAGATAGTGAGAAGAGCACATAAGGGAGCGGTAGCGAGATAGGCATATCTGCTGCTCTCCAGACCGCCAGAAATATTGAAAACCTTATAAACAGGGATGAGACAAGCAACAAGAAGCAAAATCATGTAAATTGCCGCTCTCAAACGGGGCTCGTCTCGAGTGATCCGAACCAAACCGAGGCAGGAGCAAACGGCGACCGTGCCTGCCCAAATCATGGCGAGCCAATGGCGAGAACCAAGTGCCATAAAGTTGATGGGCACAAGCATTTTTTCAAGGCCTGCTATCCAGACCGACAGCTGCTTTTGCAAATCAGCCCCGACCGAAAGGCTGCTATCCCAGCCTCCTACCATGCTGCCTAAAAATAATTGGCGCATTGCAAAATATGCAGCTAGAAGCAGCCAGAAAAATCCGTTTGCCAATATCACTTGCTTGGGTGCCTTCTTCGGATTGCGCGTATAAACGAGCTCATAGAAAAAATAGGCAATGGGCAAACTCAAGCCCATTTCTTTTGAAAGCAAAGCGAGAATCATCGTAACGCCAGTCAGAATCAACCAGCGGTTCAACAAAGTATTACGCCACCGTATATAACACCACACGCTTGCCAGATAAAATGCCGCAACGACAGAATCAACCCTGCCGGTAATCCAGGCTACTGCTTCTGGATGGAGAGGAAAGAGAGCAAAAAGAAAGGCGGCAAGTACACCCCACTTTTGGAAAGCAACTTTACTTTCTTCGTTTTTGCGATCGGCCAATTCGGAAACAATGCCGCCCAGAAAAAGACTGGCAGCAAGCAAGAATGCAATGTTCGTGATTCGAAAACCAAGTCCGTTTTCACCCCAAATGAGGTAATCACAGTAGTTGAATACGGAAATAAGGGGCCTGTAATAGAGCGAGCATTTGTCGTCGAGCCAGGTAGTGTAGAAATTCTTCCAAACCAAAGAGGGGTCGTGTACCGCTCGCTTCAACCATTCGACGTGAATATAATCATCACCGCAAAAGAAGTTGAATAGGGTAGGCGCATAGGCATAAAAATGGCCG
>CAJCIF010000147.1 GCA_903970355.1 Actinomycetota bacterium | reverse complement strand
CTGCAACCGACATGCAAGTTAGTCGGCAGTAGACGAGGCCTAATTTTTGTCTTTGCTCTTAACGGCGTCGTGCAACTGTTTCAAAATCTGAGTCATTTGATCGAAATTCTGCGTCTGGCGGGCTCGCACCGAATCTGGTACCAGTGACAACACGTGACCAAATTTTCCTTGCATTACCAGAGAACTAAGCAATGAATTGAGCAAGGAATTTTCCAGTTGAACAGTGCCCTTATTGACACTGCCAAGGAGCGTGAGAGCTCGTCTTAGACATGGTTCTGCTTCCTTGAAGTTGCCTTGATTCAAATAGGCACTACCAAGTCCAACCAGACTGGCTAAAATAATTTGATCGTCTATACGATTGCATTTGTCTGCAAGTACAAGAGCTTGTTCAAAGTGCCCTTGCGCTTCTTTCATTTTTCGCAACTGCAACTCAACTGCACCATGCTCGTTTAGACACACTATTTGCTCAGCAGTTGCATCTCTGCCGGCATCCGCCAGAGCACCATTCACTTTCGTTAGTAGCTTTTCTGATTCCGTCAACTTGCCGGTTAATCGAAGAGCAGCCGCCAAATTTCCCATCGTTCGCGATGTCTGGGGGTGATTTTCGCCTAACACCTTTAGATCGATCGAGAGAGCTTCTTGAAGCAAAAGGGGAGCCAAAGCCGGCTTGCCTTTGGCCAAATGCAATTGGGCAAGACTGGACAGTGAATCGGCTAACTGGCGATCGTATGTTTTTAAAAGCTGTCTTCTTACCCCGAGCGCTCTTGTTAAAAGTGGTTCGGCTTCGGCAATTCGTTCCGTACGGATGTAGAGAGTGCCCAGGTTAGTTACAGCTTGAGCAACCCGCAATTCATCCTGTGGTTTTTGAGCCTTCAGTATTTCAACGGCCTTTAATAGATCTGTTTCAGCGAGATCGAAATTTCGCAATTCCAGATGGGACAGACCCAATTCGCCAAGAGTTTCGGCATATTCGACACTGTCTGCCCCATGCAATTTTTCGGCAAGAGGAACAGCTTCTTTGAGGGTTTCGATCGATGCATCTAACGAGACAGTTCCACGAAGCGCCTTGCCCAGCCCAAGCAGAGCTTCTAGCCTGGTGTGGCTGCTTTCAGGCAGCCCAACAAGGGCACTGCGAAAGGCTTCCACAGCTTCAACATAACGACCATAGCGATCGTGCTGTTTGCCATCTGCAATTAGCTTCTCTTGATGTTCGACGTTCATTTTTTCTATGCGCCAATGACTCGTCTTCGATCATATATTTCGTGCACTACCTGCTCGATTTTATTTAATAGATTATTCAACCCCAGGCGTTTGCTTGCCGAAATCACAACGGGGTTCGGAACTTGAGCAACCAGCCAGATGAGGTCTTCTTTTCTCACCAGTTCGGCTTTGTTGAGTACGGTAATCATCGGTTTATCGACAGCACCCAGCTCGCTTAATACGTCATAGACACTACTTATCTGGTCCATAACATTGGGATGGGAAGAATCAACGACGTGGAGAAGTATGTCGGTAACTGAAACCTCTTCAAGAGTTGCTTTGAATGCAGCAATTAAGGAAGTGGGCAATTTCTTGATAAAACCGACCGTGTCGGAGAGCAAGATGGGCGAATGATCGGAGAGAGTTGTCCGGCGCGTGGTTGGGTCTAGTGTTGCGAACAATTTGTCCTCAACAAAGACGGTTGATTTTGTAAGGGCATTCAAAAGGGTGGACTTGCCGGAATTCGTATATCCGGTTATGGCAACTACTGGTATGTTATCCGCCAGCCGGCGACGCCTCTGAGTATCTCGATAGTTTCGAATGCGCAACGTATCTTCTTCAAGTGTATTGATGCGTTCGCGAATACGGCGTCTGTCTATTTCCAATTTCGTTTCACCAGGACCCCTTGTCCCGATTCCGCCGCCTAGCCTGCTGAGCTTATTGCCTTTGCCTATCAGCCTCGGGTAAAGGTATTTAAGTTGAGCCAGTTCCACCTGCAACTTACCTTCTTTGGTCTGAGCTCGTTGCGCAAAAATGTCGAGAATGAGCTCTGTGCGATCGAGAACTTTCGCATTCATTATTGGTTCGAGGCTGCGATGTTGCAATGCTGTCAATTCACCGTCGAAAATGACGAGATTGGCGCCCAGTTCTTGCACCATCAAAGCCAGCTCTTGCACTTTGCCTGAACCAAGGAAGAACCGAGAATCTGGTTGTGGCCTTGTCTGAGTAAGCCTCTGGCAAATAGTAGCTCCAGCTGTTCTAGTCAGTTGGGCCAATTCATCGAGCTCATCTTCCACCTGGAACGCATCCGTTCCATCTGTTACCAGCCCGACTAAAATAGCTCGCTCTTCGCCTTCCCTGACTTGCAAGCCGGGAAGTTGACGGCTGAATTCTTCTTCTAAAGATTGAATCAAAACTTCAAAATCTTCTTCTTGTGCACCACGGGCGGTGCGAGGCGGAAGGTGTTTCCAGAGCAGTCCTTCCGTGTCTCGGCTTGGCAGAAGATGAGCGACCTGAATGCAGTCCGCCAGCTTGGCTTGTTCGCCTCGGCTGCGGCTAAAGGTGCCGTTTTCGTTGACATCAATCTGAGCGAGAAGATCGAGCCGGTTGCGAGCCAGGCATTGCAAATTATCTTTACTGATATTGTGAGCGACATCCTTATCCTCTTTAGTGGCATCGGATTTGGTGCTCTTCTTTTGATTGGATTGATTGTCGACCAGGCGCGTCGAAATAATGCGGTGACCGCAAAGGCGCCCTGGTCCAACCCGAACTTGTCTCAGCTCAGGCATGTTGACTTCGTACGGCTGCCCGAGAGTAACGTTGACGATCTGCCCCCGTCTATTGACTACGACGGAGAGGGACTGGTGAATATTGAAGGAGATTTCTGCTACTGCTTCGGCGAGGTCCAATGTAACGACTTTATCTGTTGGTATGCGTCGTTGGAGCAACCTGTTTATCTGCTGAATTTCGGATTTTTTGAGTCCTTTAGCCCTGGCGAGATCTACTTTGCCGTGCAATACGAATCTTCCTCCTGATTAAGCCTCACAACCTTTGGTCCCGGTAGTCGGATCATACATCTTTGCGCTCGATTTCCCCAGTTATTTAATGTCCACTTCTCAGCAGTTGGCCGAAAGCCGATGCCGCAAAAGTGGCCTCAGCCCTGATTCACCGCAAGACTTGGGCGTTGGTATAACCTTGCCCGGGTTGCACAATCCTTTTGGATTGAAAGCCATCTTCAATTCCTGCATGTATGCGATTGCCCGCGGAGAAAATACAAGAGGCATATCCATCAGTTTTTCGACACCAATGCCGTGCTCGCCTGAGAGCGTTCCTCCCATCTCGACGCATGTCTCCAGAATTTCGCGAGCCGCTCTCATAACTCGCTTCACCTCATCTTCATTGTCGCGGTGGTAGAGAATACAGGGATGCAGATTTCCGTCTCCAGCGTGGTAGACGTTAGCAACGATCAGCTTGTAGTTTTCGCCGATGCGACGAATTTTCGTAATCGCTTCTGCAAGTTTAGATCTTGGGATAACCCCGTCGAGCACGTAGCCATGGGGAGCAATTCTGCCGAGGGCCGAAAACGCGCTTTTGCGTGCCTTCCATAACTGTTTGCGCTCCTCAGCATTTGCGGCCCATTTAACGTGAGCGGCATTGTTTTTTTTCAGCACTTCTTCCACTACTTCGCGTTGACTGGCGATGCTCAAAATAGACCCATCCAGTTCAACAATAAGGAGAGCCCCGTAGTTAGTTTGCAAACCCATATGAAGAGCGTCTTCTACGGCTTTGACAGTAACAGTATCGAGCATTTCCATCGCTGCTGGAATGACACCGGCAGCGACAATGTCGGACACCGCCTGCCCACCTTCTTCAAGAAGAGGAAAATAAGCAAGAAGAGTTTCAATAGAATCAGGAATCGGTGTGAGTTTTATGCAGGCCTCGGTGGCAACGCCCAGTGTTCCTTCCGAACCTATAAATAAACCAAGCAAGTCTGGCCCAAAGCGGCAAGGAGATCTGCCACCGAGGGTGGTGACTGTTCCATCGGTTGTTACGACTTTAAGGCCAAGGATATGGTCGCTTGTCATTCCATATTTAAGAGTGTGTGGTCCGCCCGCATTTTCAGCAATATTGCCGCCGATTGTGGAAGCGAGCTGGCTGGATGGGTCGGGAGCATAAAATAGTTTGTGCTTGAGAGCGGCTTGAGAAACTGATGCATTGGTGACACCAACTTCTACAACAGCGAGCTTTTCTTCCGGATTCAATTCCAGAATTTTTGTCATGCGCGTCAGCACAAGACTTATGCCGCCGTAAATCGTTGTTGCACCCCCTGAAAGCCCTGTACCGGCGCCTCTCGGTGTAAAAGGCACACCATATTCATTGGCCAGTTTAACAACCGCTGCCACTTCAGCAGTGGTGGCAGGTAAAACGACAAGATCGGGCAGTGCGATATCTAGTGTCTCGCCGTCACTTTCGTAAACGGAAAGATCGACAAGATTGTCGAGCACATAGTTCGAACCAACCACGGTTCGCAGAGCCTGCGCAAGATTGTTGAGTGAGGTGGGCAATTTCTGTTATTTGTGGACCGTCTCTTTATCGCCCGTTGTAAATTTGAAACCTTGAATGCCGTAATTTTGCGTGAACATACCGCCTTTTTCAACGGTCTGGCGTCTAGAACCAGGTGGAAATGCCAGAAGTTCGGTTTGTCCGTTCAGCGAATTGATAACCATAAGCAACATCGTATTGAACATTATGTTCGAACTTTTTTGCTGTATTTGAACATTGACAATGCGACCGTCTCTGGTTACGACGTAGGAAACATAGGCGCCGAGCGGTCTGCTGAATTTGAAAGCAGTATGCGCCATTGAACTAAAACGTTGATAAATTGCAGATGCGACGCGTTGGTGCCAGGCATCCCACTGTAACTGCATGTCGGGATTCTCGTCTGGATCATTTGATTTAGTAGCCGGTATTTGTTGTTGTTGAGCTACGCCAATTAATGGACCCTTGCCGCGTGTGTTGTCTTCAGTTGGGGTTTGGGGGGAAAACTGGTCGTCGGATTGAGCCTGGTCAACATTGCCATTAAAGGTCGGTGCCGACGGAGGCCTTTGAGTTTGGTTAAAGTTCTTGGGCGGTTCTAGAGTCTGCTCTTGATTGCTGTTGTCGTTGCCACTACTAAATGGATCGCCGCCGTTTTTAATATCATCGCGGTTTAGACTGGGAGCGACGGGATGCCGCCAGTCTTGCTCCTGGACACCGCCTTTAAGGATATCCGCCTGGACTGCCAAGCTCGTAAACCCTGTGGTTAAGGTCAGCATTGTAAGTAGAAGCGGGATTTGAAATTTCATCGGATTACAAACAGTATGTTGTCAACATAGTAATGTACTTTAACTTTACTCTAATTCCAAAAAAAGTAAATTGGAGTTTCCCGCATAGATGCAGAATCATTCGTATATTCCGTCAGGCATTATAGACAGTCACGCGCACGTCGTCCGTGAGTTTTTTAGCGAGGACCAGCAAGAAGTCATTGAGAGGGCTTTCGCCTCTAATGTAAAGCAACTGATTAATCCAGGCATTAACGGCGATTCCATTGCGGAATTGTGCGAATTGACGGAAAAATACCAGGAAATCTACATGGCGGTTGGTTTGCATCCGCACGAGGCTAGTGCCTGGTCTGATGAATTAAAAGGGCGCTTCAAAGAGGCACTTAAGCATTCCAAAGTAGTTGCAATTGGCGAGTGTGGTTTAGATTTTTACTACAACAACAGTGAACCCGCTGCCCAAGTTGCTGCTTTGCATGGTCAGATACAACTGGCGCTTGAATTTTCGAAGCCCCTCATTATTCATTGCCGCGATGCCTGGAACGAAATTGCCGAAATATTCGATCAATATCCGGGTGCGCTAAAAGGAGTGTTTCACTGTTTTACAGGCGATCCTAAAACGGTCGAGATGTTGGATAAATACGGCTTCTATACCTCGTTTTCGGGCATCGTCACTTTTCCAAAAGCAAAGGAATTGCAAGAAGCAGCGAAATTGGTGCCTCAGGATAGGTTGATGGTGGAAACGGATTGCCCGTTTTTGGCACCGCAGCCGGTGCGAGGTAAACGCAACGAACCATCTTATGTCTGGCATGTCGCAGAAAAATTGGCTGAGCTAAGAGGAACCACGGTCTCGGAGATAGCGGCGAGCTGCTCTCTAAACACGCGCAGATTATTTGGTTTACCGGATCCCGCCTGACTGTTCCGAAAGTAATTTGCGGAACTTTAGATATTGTTTGGTGGCTGGTTGATAGTATTTTGATTTGCTCGGCACACGTTGCAATGTTTCGATAGCGTCCTGATAGTCGCCTTTCTTCTCGAATTTTTCGGCAACAGCCATATAGAGAACATTGATGGTTTCTAGCTCTTCATTCGTCATTTGTTTTTGTTTCTTGAGGTGTTCGATCGTGAAAAGCGCTTCTCCTAATTTACCTTTTTGAATCAGGGCATCGGCTTGTTTGAGATCCGGATCGCCGAGACTGACACGTTTTGGCAACCAATCTACGGCAAGCAAAACCACTAGTAACAGCGCTCCCAGAGCGATGCTTATTTTAACGGGACGGGTTAGCCAGGGCATTCTTTCATGATCAAATTCATGCTGTTCAAATTCTGGTGCGGCTGGGAAATATTCGCCTTCGTCAAAATGCAACTGTTCAAGCGGATCGATAGCTTGCACTGCATCGGCTGTACTAACGCTGCCGGTTAGCTTTCTTACATCGTCCTGGATGATTTTGTTTTCGATGCCACTAAACGGAATCCAATTGGTCATTGACCTTTTCGATTCAGCTGTTGCCGGCGCATTTTTCATTTTGCCATGGCAAGCGGCTTCGAATTCTTGCCAGAGTTCTCCAACCGTCTGTTGTCTATCGTCCGGATTCTTGCGCAGAGACTTCATGATTACTGCTTCAAGACCTTGAGGCATGGTGAGTTCTAAACACACTGCATTGAGAGGTGGTGGCGTTTCATTGACGTGCATGAAAAGCAATCCCATAACTGAATCAGCTGAAAATGGGCGCTGCCCGGCGAGCATTTCGAAGAGTACGATCCCGAGCGAGTAGATGTCACTGCGCGTATCAACAGGTAAACCCTTGCATTGTTCAGGGCTCATATAGCCTGGGCTGCCGCAAACCTTTCCCTCCACTGTTAAAGAAGCGGAAGAGTTATTTGCATCCGAAGACAATTTGGCTACACCGAAATCAACCACTTTGATGCGGCGTACTCGCCAACCAGCTTTGGTGTTCAACGAAACTCTTTGATCGGGTTCTTGCAGGATTATGTTCTCAGGTTTTAAATCTCGATGCACAATTTTGAGACGATGCGCTTCTTCTACGGCATCACAAACTTGGCGCATAAGTGGCAGTGTTTCGGTTATCGTTAAACGACCGCGATCCCGCAGAATTTGAGCAAGAGTTTTACCACGCACAAACTCAGTGACGATATATGGTTGCGTGTCGTCCATGAAGCCAAAATCGTACAAGCGCACAATGTTTTCGTGGCTAAGAACACTTACCGCTCTGGCTTCTCGTCGGAATCTTCGCACGTGCGCTGAGTCGGCACCTTGGTTGCCACCATGCAAAACTTTGATAGCCATCTCACGTCCGGTCGTGATTTGAACTGCTTTATAAACAACGCCCATAGATCCGGCACCCACTGCCGACATTACTTTGTAGCGATTGCCTACAACCGTGTCTATCAGGGGCTGTTTGCCGATGTAAATCAACGGTGCGGCATCATTTAGACAAACCTCAAATTTGTCGTCAAAGTGATTGTTGCACACCGTACAGAGCTTCATCCGCTATCTAGAGTTTCCCTTTGACTGAACCTATTTTCTTCCTGATCTTGGTGTCTTTGTAAGTTGTTTCATCAACTTTGTTGCTTCTTTATAGCTGCCTGATTTAGGAGGTACTTTCTTAAGCAAGTTGAGAGCGGCAGCAGAATTACCTTCTTCCTTTTGCTCTTTCGCAAGACTAAGATAAATGCGCGCCAGTGCTTCCAGTTCCTTCTTGGGCAGTTCACCCTTCTCTTGTTTTTGTTCAAGAATGTGTCTTGCTTGTGCGAAGTCGCCGTCTTCGATCAGCGTTTCAACCCTGCTCGGTTCAGATACTTTTCCTTTATCTGAAGCTAAGTTGAAGAAGTAGAGGAAGGCAGCAAGAAGTACGACGATCAGTATCGTAAAGAGTATTCCGTTTATGTTCACTTGAGGACGACCTCTCAGCGCGGCTATTCTTGAGCGGGTCGAGACATTTGTAATGGGGAGTTTTTGACGGGTAGAAACCCTGGGACCTTTCTTAGGAGGACCGCTAATTCCGGCAAGCAACGCTGCATATTTCTGTTTTACAAAAGAGCCGATGTTCTCTTCGCCGTCACCTTCGACCGTTTGAGCCAATCGGCGCGATTCGGCGTATCGTTTTGCTTCAATCAATTCTGAAATTGACTGGTCGGGTATATCGGAATGTTCTGCATAAGATGGTTGAGATGCAGACATTTGATTGGCCGAATTGTAATTCTGATTCGGATATGAAGACCCGCTATATGCCGGCGGTTGTGACGGCATATCGCCAGTTGAAATTGGCGTGCTGCTGGCTGGTTTATTTTGCGGTTGGTAACCTTTGGAAGCAGCTGGTGACGGATATGGCATTTCGAAAGTGCGTGATGCAAAATCAGCGGTCGAATTGGACATCTGGTTCTTATTAGCAGCGGCGTATCCATCAGGCGAGGTCGGCTCCAGAGGCAAGCTTTGTCGTGGTGATTGCTGTTCGAACTGTTGTTGATTTTGAGCTTTCCAGGGTGCCGGTATATTGTTGAGGCTGGAGCCCGAAGTCCCTATGTCGCTCAAGCTTGAGTCCGATGTTGACATATCGTCGGCGGAATCCAAAGATGTTTTGGATGGATTCTTTTTGACTGCAGCAAACAGTCGACTTGCCGCAGTTTTGACTTTGGCGTGGGAAGCTTTTGCGTCGGTTACTGTCGCTTCTGTAGGCAAACCATGCAAGCTGGCTTCTGCAACAGCACGCGCTTCTTCCTCATGACGTGCGGCTGCCATAGCTCGTGCTCGCGCTTCTTCCGCTGCTTGCACAGCCTTGCGCGATTCTTCGGCTCGGCGAGCATCTTGTGAAAAACTGGTTTCATTCGGTGCTTCGTCTATTGCGCGTCTGACGTCACTGGCAAGCATGTTGGACTGCGTTGCGCGTGCTCTTGCAAGTAACAAAGAGTCATCTGATGCCTTTAGTTCGGCAGAGCGTCTTGCTTCATCTGCGGCTTCGATTTCAGCCATCCAGCGCGCTTGTTCATTCGCCTTTTCTTCAGGCGTCATGTAAACTTCTTCCGCTTTTTCCTCGGTGCTGGACTTGTCTGTGCTATTTGGTGTACTTGCTGGAACACTGCTTTGAGCTTGTTGACTGAGTTCGGCAATAGCTGCTGCGGAGGCTGCCGCTGCAGCTGCTGCTTTAGCAGCTTCTTCTTCAGCAGCTTTTTGGAGGGCTGCTTGCCGAGCATCTTCTGCTGCCTTTGCAAGAGTGGCGCGTCGGGCCTCTTCGGCGGCTTTAGCAAGAGCTGTTCGTCTGGCTTCTTCTGCTTGTTTGATTTCGGCAACGCGCTTAGCTTCTTCTTCAAAGGCTAGAGCTTCTTGAGCCTCTTTGGTTTCCTTAGCTATGCGGGCGACTTCGTTAGCTTTGGCTTCAGCAGCAACGATAGCCTCTTGAGCTGCCTGAGTTTCAGCGGCAATACGAGCCAACTCAGCGGCTTTTGTTTGGGCAGCGATGCGAGCTTCTTCTTCCGCTTTTGCTTCGGCAGCAATGCGAGCTTCTTCGGCTGCTTTGGCTTCAGCCGCTATACGAGCTTCTTCAGCCGCTTTTGTTTCGGCAGCGAGGATTGCTTCAGATCGGAAGA